>CANJXD010000028.1 GCA_947478535.1 Acetobacteraceae bacterium | reverse complement strand
GTCGTCCGCCGGCAGCCAGTCCTTCAGATCAGGCGGCAGCAGGAAGGTCTGGTCACGGCTATACGGAACGAAGGTCGCCATGCGGGCAGTGTGCAACACCCACGGTGGCGTGTGAATCCGACAGGCTGCTAGGCGGGCAGGGCATGCCACGCTTCCTCCGGGCAGGTCAGCCCGAACCAGAACGATGAGGAAGCGCCATGTCCCTGCCACGTCGCGCCATGCTTGGCGCCGGGTTCTCGCTGCTTGCCGCCCCCCTGGCTGCGCCGGCCTTGGCGCAATGGCGGATGAGCGAACGCTACCCGGACCCGTCGGTGCGCATCCTCGACCCGTCTTTCGCGCGCTACCGCATTCCGCTGGCCGCGGTGATGCGGCTGGGCACGGGCTGGCGCTGGGCGGAAGGCCCGGCCTGGTTCGGGGAGCATCGCTACCTGCTCTGGTCGGACCCGCATGACAGCCGCATCTATCGCTGGGATGAGCAGACCGGCCAGGTGTCCGTCTTCCGGGAGCCCTCGAACAACGCCAATGGCAATACCCGGGACCGGCAGGGCAGGCTCATCACCTGCGAGCATCTGACGCGCCGCGTGACGCGCACGGAGTATGATGGCCGCATCACCGTGCTGGCCGACCGCTTCGAGGGCAAGCGGTTCAATTCGCCGAATGACGTGGTGGTGAAATCCGATGGCAGCATCTGGTTCACCGACCCGCCCTACGGGATCCTCGCCTTCACGGCAGGGGAAAGGGCGGAACGCGAATTGCCGACCAATGTCTATCGCATCGATGGCCAGACCGGCGCTGTCACCGCCGTCATCACCGACATCAACTTCCCCAACGGGCTGGCCTTCAGCCCCGATGAATCGCTGCTGTACGTGATCGAGGATGAGCCGAAGCGCATCCGCGTCTTCGATGTCGATGGCGCCGTGCTCCGCAACAGCCGCGTCTTCTACAATTGCGCGCCGGGGGAAACGCCGGATGGATTCCGCGTCGATGTCGATGGCAATCTTTGGTGCGGCTGGGGGATGACGGAGGAGTTGGACGGGGTCCGCATCTTCAACCGCGCGGGGGCGCCGATCGGGCATATCCACTTGCCGGAACGCTGCGCCAATCTCTGCTTCGGCGGGCGGCACCGGAACCGGTTGTTCATGCCGGCGGGCAAGTCGCTCTACGCGCTGTATGTGAATGTGCAGGGCGTGGCAGGGGGCTGAACCACCGCGCCTGTCCGCGATGGTGAGCAACTGAACGTCGCATGATGATCCGCCTGCTGTCCGGCGCGCTGGCCCTGGCCGGGGCGTTCCTGTCCCCGGCCCGGGCGCTGGCCATCGCGTCCCTTACCCGGTCCTCCCTCGCGCCGGATGTGCCGACGGTGGCGGAGACGATCCCGGGCTTCGAGGCGGAAACCTGGCTCGCCCTGATGGGCCCGCGCGGGATGCCGGAGGCGCTGGCGGCGACGCTGGAAGCGACCGCCATGGCCATCGCGCGCGACCCCGCGGTGGTGGCGAAGCTGCGCGAATTGGCGTCGGAGCCGGTGGGGTCCACCCGCGCCGAACTCGCGGCGACGATCCGGGCGCAGGATGCGATGTGGGGCCCGGTCGCGCGGGCCGCCAACGTCACCGCGGACTGAAACACACCTCGCGCAGCGCCGTGCCGAGCGGGGCCAGGTCCCGCTCGGCCAGCGCCAGCGGGTTGATCACCAGCATCCCCTCCCGCAGGCGGCCCTGGCCAACATGGATGTGGCGGCCGCGCAATTGCGCCTCGGCATCGCGCGCGGCGGCGGCATCGGCCATCGCGATCAGCAGCAACGGCACCGGCCCGTCCGTGATGCTGACGCCGGGGGCATTGCCGAGGGGTTGGCGCACGATGTCGAGCCGCGCGCGCAGGCGTGCGAAGCGCGGGCCATCGCCCTCCGCGGCGAAGCGGCGCAGGGCGACGATCAGGCCGACGATCTCCTCCTTCCCCGCCTTGCAGGAACGACCGATGCCGTGATGCGGCAGGTGCCGCGGCGCGGCATCGCAGGTGAATTCCGGCGGCAGGGCGAATTGCGCGGAGGGCAGGTCGAGGTCCAGCATCTGCAACAGCGCGGAGGCCACCAGCGCGCGGCGCCCGGCGAGGATGCCGCTGGCCTGCGGCCCACCGATCGCCTTGCCGCCGGAGAAACAGACGAGGTCGGCGCCGGCCTCGATGAAGGCGCGCAGGTTGGTGGCGGGTGGCAGCTGCGCGGCGGCGTCCACCAGCACGGGGACATCGGCGGCGTGCGCCACCGCGACGACTTCGGCCAAGGGCGGTTCCGACCAGGGTTGCGCCACCCACAGCACCCCTGCCGTGTTCGGGGACAGCGCGGCGCGGATCTCGGCGGCGCTGGTATCGCGCACCCCCGCTCCGCTGAACCGGTCCGGGATGCCAACCTCGACCAGCTTCGCGCCAGCCACGCGCAGCGCGCGGTCATACATGTTGCGCTGGCTGCGCATGACAATGAACTCATTCCGGCACGCGCTCTCGGGCAGCCGGTCCATCGCGGCGGCATCGAGGCCGGCCATGCAGGCGGCCGCCCCCAGCAGCAGGGCCGCCGAAGCGCCCCCGGTGACGATCCCGGCCTCCGCCCCCGTCATCGCCGCGATCACGCGTGAGACCGCCGCCTGCAGGTCCGGCATCTCGACGCAGGCCTCGGCGGCCTCGGCCATGGCGGCGACGACCTCGGGGTGCATCATGCCCCCGGAAAGCCGAGTGTTCGTGCCGGCGGCGTTGATCACCGGCGTGACGCCGATCGAGTGGTAGATGGTCACGCCCTTCCCCCATCACCGGATGTTCCGGCCCTGGGGACGTGCCCTACAATATGAAGTCCGATGCTTCCAGCGCGCCGGCGATGATGTGGACGATGATTTCCATGCCGACCAGCAACACGCCCCCGAGCCCGGCCGGGTTCGCCAGCGCGGGCGCGAGGCTGGCCACCGGCAGGGTGAGCTCCGCCAGCACGAAGACGCGCTCCGACTGGCTCGCGCCGGCCTGGGTGGTGGACGGCATCAGGCCGGCGACCATCGCCGAAACGGGAAAAGCCTCCGCCGGGCCGATGGAGAAACCGGTGCCGGACAGCGTGAACCAGCGGCCCATGGCGGTATTCTCGAACACCCAGGCCGTTGCGCCGCGAATGACCGGGACATCGCCCGTGAAGGGGAATCCGCCGCGGTCGATGATCGCGAGGCCTGCCGTTCTGTGGGTCTTCCAGGCTCCGCCGACAGCCTGCACCGCGTCGCGTCACACGGGCAAGGAAGCCACGCTTTGATCCGTGTCGCGGGGAAGGGGGGAGGAGGGGAGGTCCTATCCCCGCGTCAGCACCCGCCGGACCGCGTCCTTCCACAGCGCGTGGCGGCGATCGGCTTCCGGCCGCGCCATCTGCGGCGTGAAGCGGCGTTCCAGTCGCCATTGCGTCGCCGCTGGGCCGGGCGCGGGCAGCAGCCCGGCCTGCAGCCCTGCCAGATAGGCGGCCCCGAGTGCGGTGGTTTCCTGCACCGCCGGCCGGTCCACCGGCGCGCCCAGCACATCGGCCAGGCATTGCATCGTCCAGTCCGAGGCGGTCATGCCGCCATCCACGCGCAGCACCGTCTCGGCGCCGCTTACCGGCCAATCCGCGCGCATTGCCTCCACCAGGTCCCGGGTCTGGAAGGCCACGGATTCGAGCGCGGCGCGGGCGATCTCGGCCGGGCCGGTGCCGCGCGTCAGCCCGAAGATGGCGCCGCGTGCCTCGGCATCCCAATAGGGCGCGCCGAGACCGACGAAGGCCGGCACGAAGACCACATCCTGGGCCGGGTCCGCGCTGGCGGCGAGCCGCCCGCTCTCGGCCGAATCCTGGATCAGCTTCAGCCCGTCGCGCAGCCATTGCACAGCCGCGCCGGCGATGAAGATGGCGCCTTCCAGCGCGTAGGTGCGCTTGCCGCCCAGTTGCCAGGCGATCGTCGTCAGCAGCCGGTTGCGCGATTCCACCGCCACATCGCCGGTGTTCAGCAGCAGGAAGCAGCCGGTGCCGTAGGTGGATTTCACCATGCCGGGGGCGAAACAGGCCTGGCCGAGCGTTGCCGCGTGCTGGTCCCCCGCCATGCCGCGAATGGGCACGGCGGCGCCGAGGAGGGAGGTCTCCGTCATGCCGAATTCAGCCGCGCAATCCCGCACTTCCGGCAGCACGGCGCGGGGGATGTTGAACAGCCGCAGCAGGTCTTCGTCCCACACGCCACGGCGGATATCGAACAGCATGGTGCGTGCGGCGTTGGTGGCGTCGGTGGCATGCACCCGCCCGCCGGTCAGCCGCCACAGCAGGAAGCAATCCACCGTACCGAAGGCGAGGTCGCCGCGTTGTGCCGCGGCCCGCGCGCCGGAGACATTGTCCAGCAGCCAGGCGAGCTTGGTGGCGGAGAAATAGGGATCGCAGAGCAGGCCGGTCCGCTGCGTCACCAGCGCGGCGGCGCCCTCGGCCACCAGCCCTGCGCAATGCGCCGCCGTCCGACGGTCCTGCCACACGATGGCGCGCGCCACGGCGCGGCCCGTCGCGCGGTCCCACAGCAGCGTCGTCTCCCGCTGGTTGGTGATGCCGATGCCGGCAAGGTCCGCCGCCGTCGCGCCACCCTTGGCCAGGGCGTCCCGCATCACGGACAGCGTGGCCTGCCAGATATCCTCCGGCTCATGCTCCACCCAGCCGGGGGAGGGGTAGTGCTGTGCGAGTGGCACCTGCGCGGCCGCCAGCGGGGCGAGGTCCGCCCCATGCAGGATGGCGCGGGTGGAGGTGGTGCCCTGGTCGATCGCCAGGAGCAGGGACTTTCTCATGCCTCCTCCTCGCCCCCGTCCTCGTCACCCGCCTCGATACCCTGATCCAGCGCGCGCGCGGCGAGCGGGGCGGCCAAGGCGGTGGCCAGCAGCGGCGCGAGCAGCAGCCCCAGCGTGAAGGGTTGCAGCGGTGCGGACGCCATGGTGGCGGCGAGGACGGACAGCAGCGCGGTGACCGCCGCCAGGATCGCCACCCGCCCGAAGGCGCCGCGCGCCAACAGCACCGCCAGCAACGCCGCCAGCGCCGGCAGGAATGCGCTGCCGAGCAGCGCCATGCGGAAGGCGCCGATCTCCTCCGCCCGCATCAGCCCGGCCGCCACTGGCGCGCCTTCGATGGCCAGCGCGAGCAGCATGGCCACCGCCTGCACCGCCACCAGCCAGGTGGCGAGCCGCATCGGTGCCGCGCCGCGCAGCACGGCCAGCAGGCCGAGGCCCGGCAGGGCGACCAGGGGTGCGATCGCCAGCGCGCGTCCCGGCCCTTCCAGCAGCAGGGCGGCCGCCGGGCCGGCCAGCGCCGCCGCCGCCAGGGCAAGCCCGGCCAGCAGAGCCGGGGGGGCGGCGCGCTGACGCGCCGGCAGCATCGCCGCGGCCGCGAGGCCAGTCATGCCCGTGATGGCGCAGCCCAGGCCGAGCGCCGTCAGGCCGCCCGTTACCCCGCCCACCAGCTTCGCCGTCAGCAGCGCCACCAGCAGTCCCGCCAGCGCCGGTACCCAGGGTGTCGCCCGGCGCGAAAGGGCAAGCGGCAGGCCGCCCAGCAGCAGCGCCATCCCGCCCGCCGCCAGCCCCATCGCCACCGTCACGGCCAGTGCCATGCCGGCCAGTGCCCCGGCTGCCACGGCGCCGGCGGCGGCGAGTGTCGCGCCAATGGCGGCCGGGGCGTATCGGCCGCCAGCGGCGCTGGCCAGCATCGCTGCCGGCAGGCCGGCCAGCAGAGCAGCGGCGATCGCGACAGCCAGCGCGCCCTGGCCTTCCCAGGCCACGCCGCCGCTCGAAGCCGGCCCTGCGGCCCCACCTGCTGGCCCGCCTGCTGCCCCGCCACCGGCCAGCCGCAGCAGCAGCCCCCCCGCCGCCAGGGCGAGCACCGGGCCGAGCCAGGCCCCCGCCGCCAGCAGCCCGGCGACGCTCGTCATGCCGATCCCCAATCCACCGAGGCATTCGGGGAGGCGGCAAGCCACAGGCGCCAGGCCGCGGACAGCGCGCCACCGCCATCGGAATCGGCCTCCAACGCCGGGCGCCAGCCGGCGACCAGTGCATCCATCGCCGCGAAGTCACGCAGGCGATACAGGCATTCGGCCAGCCAGCCGATCACCGCGGCGGTGGCGATCCCGCGCGACAGCGCCGCCTCCAGCGCCGCGCGCGCCGCCCGCAGATCTCCCAGCGCCAGCAGATCCCGCCCCAATGCGGCCTGGGCTTCGGCATCCTCGGGCATCGCCTCGGCGATGGCCTTCCAAAGCCCCGCTGCCTCCGCCCGGCAGGCATCGGCGCGGGCGGGGTCCAGCAGGCCGGAAAAGGCGGCGCGGTCCAGGTGGCGCGCCAGTGCACGGCGGCCTGCCGCGCCATCGCGCCGGGCGCGGCCGCGCAGCGTGTCTATCGTCGCCACCAGGCGCTGTTCCACGGCGGGACGCAACTGTTCGGCGCGGTTCCGCACCGCTGGGTCGGGGTCCCCGAGCGCCAGGCGCAGCAAGGCTTCCCCGCCCGGGCGCAGCGCCCGCGCCGCGAGGTCCAGCGCGCGAGCCTTCTGCGCCGGCGTGCCCCAGCGCAGCACATCGACCAGCGCTTCCATCAGCAGACCGTCCGGGACGGAAGGCGCCCCGGCGATGGCTTCCAGCCGGGCCTCCAGCGGGTCCTCCGGCGCTGGGCCGGGCGCCACGCGCAGGCCTTTGGGCGCGCCGGCCACCAGCGCCACCAGCCCGGCCAAGGCGGCGACCGGGCCCAGCACCGGCAGCACGGCGACGGTGGCGCGCAGCACCGCGCCCTGCCAACCCGCGGGCTGCGGGTCCATCCGCCGGATCGCCAGCGTGCCGGCGCAGAGCGGCACATGCAGCAGCAGCGCCCCGGGCAGCCAGCCCAGAAGCAGCGCCACGGCGACCAGCGCTTCGGTCGCCGCGATGCCGCATAGCAGCAGCGCACTGCCACCGCCGAGATCGGCCGCGCGGCGGCCCACGTCCCGTGCGGCGGATCGGCGGTCCAGCAGCCGGCGTTCGAAGACGCGTAGCGCCCCGGGTTCGGCGCTGCGGCGCCTCTCGCTGTCCCGCCTATCCGCCACGGCGCCAGGCCTGCGGGGAATGGGCGGGGCTGTGCAGCAGCGCCACGCCAACCAGCACGGAGGCCGTCGCCGCCGGCGCGCGTTCGGCCAGCAAGGCGCGCAGCCGTGCCGCGGCGACATCCGCTCCCTGCACCGCCGCCCCAGGCAGCAGCACCGAAATCCGCCGCTCATCCAGCCGGGTTTCGAGCAGCAGGTCTGAACCGCGGAAGGCTTCCGCCATCGCCGCGCGGGTTGCCTCCAGCGCTGCCGCGGCACGCGGGCCGGAGGGGATTTCGGCCGATAGCAACGCCAGGTCGAAGCCGACGCGCCGGGCCAGGACCGTCATCGCGCCGATCGCGCGCGTCGCGTCCTCGCCGGGCACCACCACCCCGCCGCCGGGCCCGGCGAGGCCGCCGCCAGCCGCCAGCGTCTGGGCTTCCTCAGCCTCCCGCGCCCGGGCGTCGGAAAGGGCGGCGCCGAGCCAGCCGGCCACCGCCTCCAGCGCCGTCACGGTATCGAGGCGGAGCTCGGCGAAGCCGATATCCTCGATCTTCACCATCCCGAGCACGAGCCCATCCCAGGGGGAGAGCACGGGGGCGGCGAGAATCCCCTCATCGCCCAGCGCGACGCGATCCCCGGGCCGGGTTACCACCAGGGCGCCGCGCCCGCGTTCAATGGCATCGACCAGCGGGCCGCGCAGGAAGTGCTGGGACAGGCTCGCGCCCTCCGGCCAGCCTTCCGCCGAGACGAGGTGCAGCGTGCGGTCTTCCGCGAACCAGAAGGAACAGGCGGCGCACCCGGTCGCGGCGCGGACGAGGCCGGTCGCGCCGCGGATCACGCCTTCGGTGCCGTGGCCCAGGGCGCGGGCGGCCTCGAAGATCGCGGTGGCGGCCTGCAGGCGGGCGCCGAGCCGGGCATCGAGGTCCATCGCCCGCGCTGCCAGCCGGTCATTCGATTCGGTGATCGCGGCGCGCTCGGTCCGCGCGGCGGCGGCGGCGGCTTCCGCCAACGCCTGGCCCTGCCGGGCCTGGTCGGTGAAGAAGCCGGCCAGCGCGGCGCCCAGCGGCCAGGCCAGGGGTTCGGCCCAGGCGCTCGCGGTCCAGGCATCGGTCGAGAGGGCGAGGCCGAGGCGCAGCAGCCCGGCCGCCAGCGCCAGCGCAAGGCCGGGCACCAGCCCGTGCCGCGCCGCCACATACAGCACCGGCAACGCGAAAGGGGAGACCGGCCATTGCGCAAAGCCATTGCCGCCGCCCAGACCCTGGTCCGCCGCCACCAGCAAAGCGAGCAGGGCGAAGCCTTCCAGCAGCGCCCGCACCGGGATGCCCAAGGGGGAGGGTCCGCCCAGCGGGATTGCTGCGCCTCGCGTCGCGCCGGTGGCGGCGTCCGGCGCTGCGGCTGCCGATCCCGCGGCACCAGCTTCCGCGGGCGGCGCTTCGGCGCGAGAAGGGTTGAAGGCGGCTTCCCGGCCGAGCGCGCGGAGCCGATCCGCGGCGGCTTCGGCCGGGCGGGTGCGGCGCTGCCAGGGCATGCGGCGGCGCGGGCGCGCGGCCTCCGGCGCTTCCAGCAGGGGGGATGGGGATGGCGGCGGGACGGGGCGGCGTGGCGGCGGTTCCGCGCGCAGCAGAGGCATGGCCTGGCCCTGGCCATCGCCGGATTGGCCAGCAGCCGGGAAACCCTCTGGAGTTCCCCCTGGCCTGGCCTGGCCCGCGACGGGGGAGCCCGTGCCATGCAGCCCGGCCAGCGCGGCATGGGCCGCCCAGGGATCGCGGCCCCTGGCACCCGTCACGACGCCACTGAGCGGGGTGGCGGGCCGCGCGGCGGCGCCTCCCGATGGTGCGTTGGGTGCCAGCGGCGCGGGCAAAGGGGGCGGTCGGCCAGCCCCAACTGTCGTGCCAACCAGCGGGCCAGCGGGTGCAACAGCCGGGCTGCTCATCGGCGGGAAGGGCGCCGCGGAGGGCGAAAAGGGCGCGGCGCGGCGGACGGCTTCCGCCGCCTCGCCAACCGGGCCCTCCGCCACGGCTGGCGCGGCGCGGCGTCGCCCATCCGCGGGCGTCGGCATCTTCACCGCGGCATCCCCGATCCAGCCATCATCCCGCCCGCCATCACCCCGCCCGCCCGATCCGTTCCGGCGGCGCAGCGGCGCGGCGCGCGCCTCTGCTCCGTGCAAAGGCATATCGACCTTGCGGAAGCTGCGCCAGGGGACCGGGCCGGGGTGCTGCGCTTCCGGCCTCCGGGCCCTGGCGGCGAATCCCGGGCAAGGCTACGTGTTGCGGGCCGATGTCCGCCATCTTTCCCCCGCATGTGCTGGAATCCCGTCATTTCGCGGTGGCCTTCCTGGCCGCCGCGGTGGCGTCCATCTGCGCCGCGCTGCTGTTGCCGGCGCCGAATGCGCCCCGTCCGGCCCGATTCGCGGAAGCCCTGCCACGCAGCGCCGCCGACCGCGCGGCCGAAACGGTGGATCGCGCGCCGGCCAACCGGCCGATGGATGCCGAGTCGCTGCGCCGCCTGGCGGTGCAGCTGCGCGCCGCGCACCGTCCGCTGCAACTCGCAATCGCCCTCGAACGCCTGCATGCCCTGACCGGGGAGCCGGCGCCGCTGCGGGAGGCGATGGAGTTGCGCGTCGATCTCGGCGATTCCGCCCAGGCGCGGGATGCGCTGGAACGGCTGGCCGCGATCGGCGCCACCACGGACCAGGAAGCGATGCGCCTGTCCGCCATCCGGCTGGAAGCGGGGGACGCGCAGGGCGCCGTGGCCGGGCTGTTGCAGGCGCTCGGCCGGCAGCCGACGCCGGAACTCGCGCTGCGGGCCGTGCAGGCGGCGGCGCGGCTGCCGGACCCGTCCCTTGCGATGCGCCCGCTCGGCAACCTGCTGCTGGCCCAGGCGCCGGATCTGCTGGAGGCGCTGCGCCGCGTGCTGATGGGCGATGGCCGGCCCGATTTGGCGCTGCTGCTGCTGGAAGGGCTGCCGCCCGCCGTGCAGGCGGACCCCACCGTCGCGCTGTCCCTGGCGCAGGCGGAAGCGCGTGCGGGGTGGACCGGCGCGGCGCTGACCCGGTTGCTGGCCCTGCGCGGGACAGATGGCCTGCCGCCCGGCGCCGGTGCCCTGCTGATCGACCTCGCGTTGAAGGAGGGCCGGCTGGACGAGGCTTTCGAGGTCGCCGCCGCGCTGCCGCCGGATGGCTGGCCGGCCGCCCTGCCGCTGCGCCTGCATGAAGCCGCGCGGGCGGCGCAGCGGCCGGAACTGTTCCGCCGGATCGACCCCCAGCGCTTGGCGGCGCGGCCGGAAGCCGCCGCCATTGTGGCCCTGGCGCGCGGCGACCGGGCGGCGGCGCGCCGCTTCGCGGAGGCCGCGGTGCAGCGGCCTTCCGGCACCGCCGAGGGTGCGCGCGGCGTCGCCGCCGTGCTGCGGGAGATCGGGCAGGACCAGGCGGCGCTGGACCGGCTGCGGCGGGAAGCCCAGTCGCCACGCCCTGACCCCGCCGCGCTGCGCCTGTTCGCCGAGCTTTCCGCCTTGCCGGGCCGCAGCGCTCAGGCGTTGTCCACCCTGGAGCGCAGCCGTGGCGATGGGCCGGTGGCCGGGGAGGCCTGGCTGCGCCTGGCGCTGGTGGAGGATCGGCGCGCCGAGGTGGTGCAGTTCCTGCGCTCCGGCGGCTCCGCCTCCGCGGCCGCGCTGGCGGAGACGCTGACCATGGCGGCGCAGCGGCGCGATGCCGCGCTGGCGGAAGCCGTCGGCGCCGCGCTGCGCGCCCGGGGTGAATGGCCGGAAGGTTGGACCGCCGAGGAAGGGCGCGTGACGCTCGGCCTCGCCCGGCCGCTGACAGCGGGGGCACTGGCCGCGGCGCTGGATATGCTGGACTGGGCGGCGGAACAGGATGCGCGCAACCGCATTGTGCTGCTGCTGGCCGCGGTGCCGGAAATCGGCGCCGTCGCCGGAGCTTCCGGCGCGGCGCAGCACCCCGCCATCACCCGGCTGCGGCGCGAGGTCTCCGCCTCCCCGGCCGGCGAACTGGCGACGGCGCGGCTGGCGCTGCTGGCGGTGCTCGCCCCGCGGGAGGCTGCATCCATGCTGGCCCAGCGCGCGGAGGCGGAGCCGGCGCGGTTCGGCCCTGCGCTGGTGTTGGCACGGCTGCGCGGCGAAGGCGTGCTGGCCGGGGAGGGTGCCTTGCGTGGCCTGCTGCCGCGCCTGCAACGCCCGCAGCAGGAACAGGCGCTGTTCCTGCTGCTGTCCGCGGCGCCGGCGGAATCGCAGCCGGCGATGCGCCGCCTGGCGGAAGAAACGCTCGGCCCGAACTGGCGGCGCGCCTTCGAGGCGTCGCTGGCCCGGCAGGGGCGGCGGGCGGAACTGGCGGCGGCGTTGCGGGCGCGCGCCGCGCAGCCCGGCACCAGCGAGGCGGAGCGGCGGGAGATTGCGCAGCGGCTGGCCGATCTCGGGGAGCGAGACGCGGCCGATGCGGTGCTGCGAGGAGGAAACGAGCCATGACGATCCGCCTGTATGACCTGGCCGGCGCCGATCCGGCGCGGCGGTTCAGCCCCTTTTGCTGGCGGGTGCGTTTCGCGCTGGCGGCGAAGGGGCTGGAGGTCGAGACCATCCCGTGGCGCTTCGTGCAGAAGGACGTCATCGCGCCCTATGGCTCGGACAAGGTTCCGGTGCTGATCGACGGCAATCGAGCCATCGCCGATAGCTGGGCGATCGCGGAATACCTGGAGGAAGCCTATCCGGACCGGCCGAGCCTGTTCGGCGGCGAGCCCGGGCGATCCCTCGCGCGTTTCGTGAACAACTGGGCGGACAGCGTGCTCCTCCCCGGAATCGCGCCGCTGGTTGTCGCGGATATCGAGGCGGTGCTGGATGCCGGTGACAAGCCCTATTTCCGCGCGAGCCGGGAGAAGCGCTTCGGCCGGACGCTGGAGGCGGTGCAGGCCGGGCGGGATGTGGCGGTGGAGGCCTTCCGGCGCGAATTGCACCCGCTGCGCATGGCGCTGCGCGCGCAGCCCTTCCTGGCCGGTGCGGCGCCGATGCAGGCGGACGCCATCGCCTTCGGCTGCTTCCAATGGGCGCGCTGCGTCAGCCCCTTCCGGCTGCTGGCGGCGGATGACCTGGTGGAGGGCTGGCGGCAGCGGATGCTGGGGCTGCATGGTGGCCTCGCGCGCAGTGCGCCGGGGTTTGATTAGCGCAGTGCGCCGGGGTTTGATTAGCGCAGTGCGCCGGGGTTTGATTAGCGCAGTGCGCCGGGGTTTGATTGGCGCAGAGCGCCGGGGTTTGATTGGCGCAGAGCGCCGGGGTTTGACTGACGTTTCCATCATTGGCATCCGGTCGCACTCCATGGCCTGATGCGGCTGAGAGACCGGATCAGGGAGATCGTTTCATGCGGAAGATCATCATGGCGGGCGCGGCGGCCCTGCTGCTGGGCGGTGCGGCGGTGCTGGGCGCCATGGGCGGCGCTTCGGCGCAAGCCCCGGCGCCTGCTCCGGCCCCCTACAGCACCGGCCCGCACAACATCACCGTGCCGGCGGATTGGGAGACGACCTATATCCGCTACGCGCTGGTGGAAAACGCCGACCGCAAGATCATCCGCCACATCTATGTGAACCCGGAAGCCTTCGCCGCCGCGCGCCCCGGCCAGCCGCTGCCCTATGGCACGACCATCATCATGGCCGACACCCGCGTCAGGCTGGACGCGGAGGGCAAGCCGCTGCTGGACCAGCAGGGCCGCTTCATCCCGATCCCCGGCTGGATCGCCATCGGCATGCAGCAGAAGGAACGCGGCTGGGGCGAAGGCTACCCGCCGGAGATGCGCAACGGCGAATGGGAATACGCCGCCTTCGATGGCGCGGGCGCGCGCCGCAACATTCCGCTGAACAGCTGCTTCGCCTGCCATATCGGCGCCCGGGCGCAGCAGGATTTCGCCTTCAACTTCTGGGATTTCGTGCAGGGGCGCCGATGACCTTCTCGCTGATCGGCCGCTGCGCCCGCACCGGGCAGTTTGGCGCCGCGGCGACGACCTCCTCCCTCGCCGTGGGCGCCCGGGTCCATGCGGTGGCGCCGGGCGTCGGCGCGGTGCTGACGCAGCACCGCACCGACCCGCGGCTCGGCCCGCGCGGCATCGGGCTGCTGCGGTCCGGCTGCACGGCGGAGGAGACGGTGGCGGCGCTGGTCGCCTCCACGCCGGACCACCAGTGGCGGCAATTGGCGGCGATCGACGCGGCCGGGCGCACGGCGCATTTCCACGGCGCGCGGGTGAAGCCCGAACATGGCGCGGCGCATGGGCGGGATGTGGTGGCGATCGGCAATATCCTGTCCTCCGCGAAGGTGCCGGATGCGATGGCCGCCGCCTTCGCCGCTGATCCGGACCTGCCGCTCGCCGAACGCCTGCTGCGCGGGCTGGAAGCCGGGGAGGCCGCGGGCGGCGAGCATGGCGAGGTCCGCAGCGCGAGCCTGCTGGTGTTCGGCGCGCAGGATTTCGCGCTGGTCGATCTGCGCGCCGACGGGCATGCGAAGCCTATCCCGGCGCTGCGTGCGCTTTGGGAGGAATACGCGCCGGTGGTCGATGCCTATGCCGTCCGGGTGCTGGACCCCGACAACGCCATCGCGTTGTAGACCGTCAACAGGCGGGTGCCGCGCCCTCCACGAAACGCAGCAGGCAGGGGCCGAAACGGTCGGCAAAGGCGCGGCTGGCACCGGCGCCGTGGCCGGCCAGGCCCTCCGGCCGGTCGATCATCAGCATCGCCGCGACCCGGCCTTGCAGGCCACTCAGCGCCGTGGCGCGTTCATCCGGCAGGCCGTTGAAGGGGTCATCGCGAAAATTCGCCACCGCCAGGCGCGCGCGGGCATTGCGGGCCTGGGCGATGATCTGGCGGAGGTTCGCCATCTGCCGGGCCTGTCCAGCCTCATCCATGCTGGGCAGGGCGGCGGGTGCGATGGCGATGGCGGCATCGAGCAGCCCCGGCGTATCCAGCGCCTGCAAGGCGTTCCAGCCGCCACGGGACTGCCCGGCGGCGATCACCACGCGGTAGCCATGCCCCCGCAGCGCCGCGAGGTCCGCGCGCATCCAGGCGGCGGCGCGCTGCGTCGCATCCGCGGCATAGGCGCGGTCGAAACGCCAGACATCGAAGCCGGCATTGTTGAAATGCCGCAGCCACACCTGCGGCTGCTGGCCGCGGCTGTCGGCGCCGCTGCTATTCCGGCCATGGCCGAACAGCACCACGCCCCGCGCCTGCGCCGGCCCCCACCAGAGAAACCGCGGGTCCGGCACGGTATCGCGCAGCGGCTCCCGCAGCCCCATCGTGGAAGGCGCCGGGGTGGGGGACCACAAACGGCCTGGCCAGGCAATCTCCAGGTCTCGCAGCCAGAGCTGGCAGGGCGCATGGCCGGTGCTGCGTTCCTGGCAGGCCTCCAGCGCCGCCTGGGCCACCGCCTCCGGCGCCGCATTGCCGGACCGTGACGCCCAGGCCCCGCCGGGGCCTATGGCGAAGGCGCGCGGCAGGTTGGCCAGCAGCAGCCGCGTGGCCGCCTCCCGCCCCGGGGTGCCGATGCCGGGGATGGCGGCGATATCGAGCAGGGGCGGCGGGGCCGGCGCCTGGCCGAAAGCCGGGCCGGCGAGGGCGAGGATGGCCAACAGAAGGGTCAGGACGTTCGGCATTATTTCAGGTCGGGCCAGGTCGAAGTGTCATCGGCGCAACCTGCGCGATCCCTGCCATGCGGGGCAAGCGTTCCCCCGCCCTTGCCGCCGGCCCCCACTGGCGGCATCTTCCGCCACCTTTCCGGCCGCCCCCTTCCGGGCGCCCCCTTTCGGGGCTGGGCCGGCCGACCAGGGGACCCCCGATGCGCGTCAAGGACGTGAAGAAGGTCGTGCTCGCCTATTCCGGCGGGCTCGACACCAGCGTGATCCTGAAGTGGTTGCAGACCACCTATCAGTGCGAGGTGGTGACCTTCACCGCCGATCTCGGCCAGGGCGAGGAGCTTGGCCCGGCGCGGGACAAGGCCCTGCTGCTCGGCATCAAGCCCGAAAACATCTTTATCGACGACCTGCGCGAGACCTTCGTGAAGGACTTCGTCTTCCCGATGTTCCGGGCGAATGCGCTGTATGAGGGGATGTATCTCCTCGGCACGTCGATCGCGCGGCCGCTGATCGCGCAGCGCCAGATCGAGATCGCGGAGATGGTCGGCGCCGATGCCGTGGCGCATGGCGCGACGGGCAAGGGCAATGACCAGGTCCGCTTCGAGATCGGCTACTACGCGCTGAAGCCGGACATCAAGATCATCGCCCCCTGGCGCGAATGGGACCTGACCAGCCGCACCGCGCTGATCGCCTTCGCCGAGCAGCACCAGATCCCCATCGCCAAGGACAAGCGCGGCGAGGCGCCCTTTTCCGTCGATGCCAACCTTCTGCATTCCTCCAGCGAGGGCAAGATCCTCGAGGAGCCCTGGGATGCGGCGGACGAGATGGTGTGGCAGCGCACGATCAGCCCGACCGATGCGCCGGACAAGGTGACGGAAATCACCATCGAGTTCGAGCGCGGCGACGCGGTCGGCATCAATGGCGAGCGGCTGTCCCCGGCCACGCTGCTGACCAAGCTGAACGCGCTGGGCAAGGAGAACGGCATCGGCCGGCTCGACCTGGTGGAGAACCGCTTCGTCGGCATGAAGTCCCGCGGCTGCTACGAGACCCCGGGCGGGACGATCCTGCATGTCGCGCACCGCGCGATGGAGTCGATCACGCTGGACCGCGAGGCCTGCCACCTCAAGGACAGCCTGATGCCGCGCTATGCGGAGATTGTCTATAACGGCTTCTGGTTCAGCCCGGAGCGCCGCATGCTCCAGGCGCTGATCGATGAGAGCCAGGCCAGCGTGACGGGCACGGTTCGGTTGAAGCTCTACAAGGGCAACACCATCGTCAGCGGCCGCAAATCCCCGCACAGCCTCTACTCGATGAAGCACGTGACCTTCGAGGACGACCAGGGCGCCTATGACCAGTTCGACGCCCAGGGATTCATCAAGCTGAACGCGCTGCGGCTGCGGCTCGGCGCGATGGCCGGGCGCAAGGGCGGCGCGCTGTAGGGCTGGCGACGCCGCCGGGGGTCATTCCTCCGGCGGCAGCCTTGTCTCCGCCTCGCCATGCTCGGCGAGCAGGCGGCGGCGCATCTCGATGCCGGGCTTGTCGGAGGGCATATGCGACGCCTCCGCCATCGTCAGCGGCACGTCCTAGGTCGTGCTTTCCAGAAAGTGCCGGTCCTCGTGCGTCACCGCGCGGGAATCGGCCTCGGTGTCGTTGCGATAGACCCATTGGCAGATCTGGTTGCGGCCATCGTCGATCGGCGTCGCGGCGGTGACCAGCACCTGCGTGAGGCCGGTGGGGTAGTCGATCCGTCTGGCACGCACGTAAGGGCAGGAACCAGCGGCGCTCGATGAGGCGAACCGTGCGTTCGCCGGCCGAGCAGCCGGAACGGCACCGGCGTGCCGGCGGGGAGGGAGGCTTCCGGCATCACGGGAAACCAGAAGCGGCGGAGGGTTTTCTGACGGGTCGGGACCACGCGCCGGGCCGAGCAACCCGCGGGCCACCGGCGATGGTGGCCATGCCGACGATTCCGCCTGAGGTTTGAGCAAGGTCGGCCTGTGGAATCGGCATCGCTTGGCACGATCCCCCTGCACGATCCCTTGTGGCGCCTCACGCCAACGGTGGCACATCGGTTGCATCTGGGTGCGCGCAGGAATCGTCGCGCCCGTTGCGCGCCAGAGAAGGCCAGACCCATGACAAGCACGCGCCGCACGTTGTTGGCCGCCACTGGCGGTCTTTTCGCCGCCCCGCACCTCGCCCTGGGCCAGGCCGCGCTGACGCCGGTGCGTTTTTCGCTGGACTGGGCCTTCCAGGGGCCGCAGGCGCCCTATCTGCTGGCGCTGGAAAAGGGGTACTTCCGCGACGAGGGCTTGGCCGTCACCATGGACCGCGGCTTCGGCGCCGGCGATGTGCCGGTGAAGATCGCCTCCGGGGCCCATGAATTCGGCGTCGGCGACATCTCCGCCACCATCCGCCTGCGGCTGACCCAGCCCGGCACCGACGTGATCTGCCCCTTCGTGCTGGCTCAGGGCAGCCCGCTTTCCGCCATCACGCTGCGGCGCACCGGCATCCGCACGCCGAAGGACCTGGAAGGCAAGCGCGTCGCGGCGCCGGAAACCGATGGCGGGCGGCAGTTCTTCCCGGCCTTCGCGCGCGCCACCGGGATCGATGCCGCGAAGGTCAACTGGGTGACCGTCACCCCCCCGCTGCGGGAGCCGATGCTGGCGCGCGGCGATGCGGATGCCATCACGGGGTTCGAGACCTCCGGCGTGTTCAGCCTGCTCGCGCTCAACGTGCCGCGCGCCGATATCGTGGTGATGCGCTATTCGAATTTCGGCGTGGCCCTGCTGTCCACCGGCCTGCAGGTCCGCAAGGCCTATGCGGATGCCAATCCGCGTATCGTCACCGGCGTGATCCGCGCCATCATCCGCGGGCATCTGGAAGCGCTGCGCGACCCGGATGCGGCGATCGCCGCGCTGATCCGGCGTGACGCGACGGCGCCGGCGGCGCTGGAGAAGGACCGGATGGCGGCGAATTTCGAATTCGTCCGGACGCCGGAAGTGGTGGCGGGCGGCTTCGGCAACCTGCCCATGCCGCGCATGCAGGCCTCGATCGAGACGATCCGCACGGCCTTCAACATCTCCGCCACCCTGGCGGCGGAGGAGTTCTACCTGCCGCAATTCCTGCCACCGGCGGACCAGCTGCGCCTGCCTGCCGCGCAGGGCTGAAACGGGTCCGGCTTCGTGCTCAAGGGGGAGGCGCCGCAGGGTGCCTCCCTTTTTTCGTGGTGGGCGATGTGCCGGCCCGTATCAGGACCGCCGGTATCGGCACCAAAGACGTCCTGAGGGGCAGGACGGCGGTTTCACGCAGGATTCACGCTTCACCACCGCAGCCCGCGTTACAGCGCGCCCGTGCAGCGCTGGCTTTGTCGGCGCGTCGCGCGCGAAGCGCGGTGGGACTGCCCGCCGCGTCATGCACAGCGAGGGGCAGGGCATGCAGGATTCGGGAACGAAGCGGCGCTACCGGACGGTGTTCCTGTCTGATTTCCACCTCGGCACGCGGGGCTGCCGCGCGGATTTCCTCGCCCAGTTCCTGGCCCGCATGGACTGCGAGCGGCTGTACCTGGTGGGCGACATCGTCGATGGCTGGCGGCTGCGCAAATCCTGGTACTGGGACGCCGACCATGACGAGGTGATCCGCCTCATCCTCTCACTGGCGCGCGGGGGGACCGAGGTTACCTGGATTCCCGGCAACCATGACGAGATGCTGCGGGACTGGCTGGGCCTGGAATTCGCCGGCATCCGCCTGGCGAAGGAAGCCATCCACCGCACGGCTGATGGGCGCCGGCTGCTGGTGATCCATGGCGATGAATTCGACAGCGTGGTGCGCTACGCCCGCTTCATCGCTCTGCTGGGGGACCAGGCCTATGACTTCGCGCTGGCGGTGAACCGCTGGTTCAACGCGGCGCGAAGGCGGCTCGGCTATCCCTATTGGTCGCTGTCGCAATGGCTGAAGCGGCAGGTAAAGGGCGCGGTGAAGGCGATCGACCGCTTCGAGGTCGCGCTGGCGCAGGAAGCCCGGCGCCGCGGGCTGGATGGCGTGGTCTGCGGCCATATCCACCACGCGGAGATGCGGGATGTGCAGGGCATCCTCTACATGAATGACGGCGATTGGGTGGAAAGCTGCACGGCGCTGGTCGAGCATGCGGATGGGCGTTTCGAACTGGTGGACTGGGCGCGGGAGAACCGGTTGAGCTTCTTCCGCGCGCCGGTGCCGGTGTCGGAGCCGGTATCGGTGTCGGAGCCGGTATCGGTGCCGGAGCGGGAGCCCGCCTGAGGTGGTGGACCGCCTGCCTTGGGCGGAAGGCCCCGCTGCGCGCCGCATCCTGATCGTCTCCGACGCCTGGCAGCCGCAGGTGAATGGCGTGGTCCGCACCCTGGACGCGGTGCGGCACGAATTGGTGGCGCGCGGCGATCAGGTGACGGTGATCGGGCCGGATCGGTTCCGCACCTTCCCCATGCCGGGCTACCGCGAGATTCCGCTGGCGTTGGTGTCCTCGGCGCGGCTGCGGCAACTGGTGGATGAGGCGGCGCCGGAATCGGTCCATGTCGCGACCGAGGGGCCGCTGGGCTGGGCGATGCGCGCGCTCTGCCGGCGGCGAGGCTGGCGCTTCACCTCCTCCTTCCACACGCGGTTCCCGGACTACCTGCATGCCCGGGCCGGCATTCCGCGGGACTGGTCCTGGGCCTTGCTGCGGCGGTTCCACGCCCCGGCGGCGGCGACGCTCTGCACCACGCCGGCGCTGGCGGAGGAACTGGCGGCGCGGGGCTTTGCCGGTGTCCAGCCCTGGTCGCGCGGGGTCGACCTGGCGGCCTTCGCGCCGGGCCTGGGCGAGGCGCAGCCCTGGGAATCCCTGCCGCGGCCCATCTTCCTGGCAGCCGGGCGGGTGGCGGTGGAAAAGAAGCTGGACGCCTTCCTCGGCCTCGACCTGCCGGGCAGCAAGGTGGTGGTGGGCGATGGCCCGGCGCGGACGGCGTTGCAGAAACGGTTTCCGGCGGCGCATTTCGCGGGATGGCTGGGGGGCGCATCCCTGGCCCGGGCCTATGGCGCGGCGGATGTCATGGTCTTTCCCTCCCGCACCGATACCTTCGGGCTGGTGGTGCTGGAAGCCTTGGCCTGCGGGACGCCGGTCGCGGCCTATCCGGTGCCTGGGCCGCGGGAGGTGATTGCGGGCCATGGTGTCGGCGCAGTGGCGGAGGACCTTCGCGCGGCCTGCCTCGCCGCGCTGGGGGCGACGCCGGAGGCCTGCCGCGCGAGGGCGGCGGCATTCTCCTGGGCGGCCTGCGCGGCGCGGTTCCGGGCCTCGCTGGTGGGGCTGGCCTAAATACCCCCAACCCCCGCGCAATTTCCTTGCCCCACCGCACCATGCTAGGTGTTTTTGCATGGCGTGCCCCATTCCGGGCCTGCGACGAGGCGCTTCATGCGCTGGCTGATCCGCCACCCCGTCACCCAGGCGGCGTTGGCGGGGCTGGTCGGGCGCTACCTCTCGCTGGTCATCCGCACCACCCGCTGGCGCCTGATCGGCGCTGAGCCCGCCCTCGACCTGGTCCGGGCGGGGAGGCCCGTCATCATCGCCTTCTGGCATGAACGCCTGCCGCTGATCCCGCCGCTTTTCGCCCTTGCGGCGGCGGTGGAGCCGAAGGTGGCGGCGCTGCGGCCGCGGGTGCTGGTCAGCCAGCATCGCGATGGGCGCTTCATCGGCGCAGCGGTCGAACGCTTCGGCGTCTCGATGATCTATGGCTCCTCCCGTCGCGGCGGGGCGATGGCGCTGGTCGGGCTGGCGAAGGTCCTGCGCGGCGGCGATCCGGTGCTGATCACGCCGGATGGCCCGCGCGGGCCGCGGCGGCGGGCGGCACCGGGGGTCGGCCAATTGGCGGCGCTGTCCGGCGCGGCGGTGGTGCCGGTGGGCGCGGCGAGCACGGCGCATCGGCGCTTCGGGTCCTGGGACCAGATGATGTTTCCCCTGCCTTTCGGCCGCGGCGTGCTGGCCTGCGGTGACCCGATCCTGGTGGCGCGGGACGCGGCGGAGACATCCCTGCCGATCATCGAGCACGCCTTGGATGAGGCTTGCGCTGCCGCCGACGCCGCCTGTGGCCTCCCGGCGGAGCCGCCTCGTCAGCCTTCCCTGGTGGGGCCGGGCCGATGAGCCTCGCGGGCCTCGCCTGGCGGGTGGGGGCACGGCTGCTCGCGCCGTTCCTGCCACTGCATTTCCATCGCCGTGTCCGCATCGGCAAGGAAATCGCCGCACGGCTGGGGGAGCGCCGGGGCTTTGGCGCGGATCGCCAGCCAGGCCGGCTGTTCTGGCTGCATGCGGCGAGCGTGGGGGAAACCCTGTCCGCCCTGCCGGTGCTGGAAGCGATGGTGGCGCGGGATCCGGCGCTGCATGTGCTGTTCACCACCGGCACCGTGACCTCCGCCGAATTGCTGGCCCAGCGCCTGCCGCCGGTGCTGACGCGCCGCGTCTCCCACCGCTTCCTGCCGCTGGATGTGCCGGGCTGGGGCGCGCGGTTCCTGGATGGCTGGCGCCCGGATGCCGGCGCCTTCGCGGAAAGCGAATTGTGGCCGAACCTGCTGGCGGCGGCGCAGGCGCGCGGCCTGCCGATGGCCCTGGTCAATGCGCGGATGAGCGCGCGGTCCTTCACCCGCTGGCGCCGCGCGCCCGCGTTGGCGCGGGAGATCCTGGGCGGCTTCCGCCTGGTGCTGGCGCGCTCGGCCGGAGATGCGGAGCGACTCGCCGCGTTGGGTGCGGAGGCGCAATGCTGGGGGGACCTGAAGGCCGCCGCTGCGCCGCTGCCGGCCGATCCGGCGGCGCTGGACCGGCTGCGGGCGCAATTGGGCAAGCGGCCT
>CANJXD010000027.1 GCA_947478535.1 Acetobacteraceae bacterium | reverse complement strand
GGCAGGGTGAGGGACGCACCTGCCGAGGCAAGGGCGGCGCGACGGGTGACGTTCCCCATGGTCAGGCGCCCCAGTTGCCTGCGCGGAAGTCCATGGCGAAGGCCGGGCTCGACTTCCAACGAATTTCGCGGCGCTTGGCGGTGAAGGTCGCGTTCTGGTGCAGCACGGTATAGGCGGGGTCCTCGCGCTCGCAGATTTCCAGCATGCGGCGGAAGGCGGCGCGGCGACGGGCGCGATCGGTGCTCGTCTCCAGCTCGACGGACAGGCGGTTCATCTCCTCATTCGTCCATTCGCCGACCTGCTGCTGCTGGCCGTTCGGCCCGTGCTGGCTGACGATGGAGGAGACGGGATCGTTGAAGGGGGCGCTGTTCGACCAGTCCCTGACCGCGCGGGACGGGCTGCGTTCGAGGATCTGCGCCCAGTTCTCCTTCATCTCGATCTGCACGTTCAGCCCGACCGCGCGCCACATCTCCACCATCACCTGCGCTGTCGCGTTCTGGTTGGTGTAGTAGTTGTTGAGCAGGCGATAGGGGATCGGCTCCCCGCGATAGCCGGCTTCGCGCAGCAGGCGCCGGGCTTCCGCCTGGTCGAAGCGCGGCACGGTCCAGTCCGCGTGGAACATGCTGTCGTAGTAGGGCCACTGGAGCCCGGCCGGCACCACGGTGCGGCCAGCCCAGAGCGCTTCGACGATGGCGTTGCGGTCGATGGCGTGGGTGAAGGCGCGGCGCACACGGGCATCGCGCAGCTGGGCGTGGGTCTTGTCGAAGCAGATCAGGCGGTGGTTCAGGATGGTGCCGCCCTGGACCTCGAAGGCGCGGTTGCGCTCGATGCCCTGGATCTGGTCGGGCGGGATGTCGCAGGCGAAATGCGCGTCGCCGGACAGCAGCGCGTTGATGCGGGAGGACACCTCCGGCATCTCGACGAAGCGGATCTGGCGCAGCGGCGGACGGCCGCCCCAGTATTCGTCATGCGCAACCAGGGTGAGCGAGGTATCGGGGCGGAATTCCGCCACCTTGTAGGGCCCGGTGGTGACCGGGCGGCGCGACCAGTCGAGCCAGCTCGCGGCTTCCTCGAAGGCGCGGCGGCTGATGATCTCGCTGCCGTAGCGGGAGATGCGGCCTTCCAGCGTCACGTCGGGCGTCGCGTTGTGGAAGCGCACGGTGTAGCGGTCCACCGCCTCCACCCGCTCCAGCGCCGGCCAGGCGCGGCGTGCGACGGCGGGGACTTCCGGCGGCAATTCTTTGCCGGGGCGCGGCGCCGGCATGCCTTCACCGATCGGGATGGTGCGGCCGTGCGCGGTGGCCAGCGTGTCCCCGAACATGCGTTCGCGGCTGAAGGAGAAGACGACATCCTCGGCCGTCATCTCATCGCCATTGTGGAACTTGACGCCCTGGCGGAGCTTGAGTTCCACCACGCTGTCCGACAGCCGCCGCCATTCGCTGGCGAGCCCCGGCACGGCGCCGAGCTGGCCGAGCCAGTCACGGGAGATCAGGCCTTCCCAGAGCGAGGAGAAGAAGATCCGCTCGCCCACATTGGACTGCTCGCGCAGCACTTCGAGGGTGTTGCTGTTGGTGATCTTCTGCACCGCGATGGTGATGGATTGCCGCTGGTCCGCCTGGGCGATGGCGAAGCGCGGCAGGGCCAGGCCCAGACCCGCGGCAGAGGTGGCGAGCAGAAAACGGCGGGGGAACATCATCGGGATCCTCGCTTCGGTCTTGCGGATTATTCGGCGGCGCGGGGAAGGGCGACGGCGGGCGCGGTGGCGCGTTCCTCCAGCCCTCGTGGCGTCGCGCGGAAATGGGTCAGGGTGCGTTCGGCATGCGCCATGCGCTTCGACAGCGCCTTCTGCGCGTAGTCGCGCACCAGCGTCGCGTGGGCCGGGCTGTCGGCCAGGTTCACGAACTGGTCGGGGTCGTGCTCGAGGTCGAAGAACAGCGGCGGCAGGGCGGCGAAGTGGACGTATTTGTACCGCGCATCCTGCACGACGCAGAGCGCGCTGTTGTCCATGTGCAGGCCGAGCTCGCCTTCCGGCTTCGAGTAGTGGACGTCGCGGAAATCGTATTCGTAGAACAGCACGTCCCGCCAATCCGCCGGCGCCGGGCCTTCGAGCAGGGGCAGGATGGAACGCCCATCGCAGCTGCGCGGGATGGTGCCGCCGAGGGCTTCGAGGATCGTCGGCATGACGTCCACGCTCTCGGTAAAGGCGTCCTCGATCTGGCCGGCCCGCGTGTTGCGGTCAGCGTCCTTGACGACGAGCGGGATGCGGAAGCTTTCGTCGAAATAGCCGATCTTGCCGAGCAGCCAATGGTCGCCGAGCTGTTCGCCATGATCCGAGGTGAAGACGATCATCGTATCGTCCCACTGGCCCGTCTCCTCGAGGTGGTCGAAGACGCGGCCGAGGCAGGCGTCGATCTCGCTGATCAGCCCGGCATAGGTGGCACGCATCTGGCGGATGGCGGCTTCCTCCAGCGCCGTCGCGGCGCCACCGGCACCGTGGAAGAAGCTGCCCTGGCTGATGCCGCGGAGGTAGTAGCGCAGCAGCGGATGCTGCGCCGCTTCCTCCTCCCACCGCTCCCGCCGCACCGGGCCGGGCATGTCCGCGGGGGAGTACATGGTGTTGTAGGGGGCGGGCGCGATGAAGGGGGGATGCGGGCGGTAATAGCCGAGGTGCAGGAACCAGGGCTTGTCGCCGCGCCCCTTCAGATAGGTCAGCGCGCGTTCGGTGAAGAAGGTGCTGTCCGACAGCTCGGCCGGGATGCGGCTCGGGCGGTCCGTGGCGCCGGGGACGGCGTCCTCGCCTTCCGGCAGCCAGATGTCCTCCCGCTTCGGCGGCAGCGTGTAGCCTTGATGCGCGAGCCAGCCGAAATAGCCATCCATGTTCGGCTCGAAGGCGCCGACGCTGCGGAAGCCGTCCATCAGGTCACCGAGCGTGGTGAAGCGCGGGTCGCGGGGGCCGCTGGTGCGGGGGTCCGGCGTGGTGGTGGTGTAGCCGATCAGCGCGGCGTCATAGCCGATCAGGCGCAACTGCTTGCCGAGGTTGGTGTGCCGGGCATCGAGCGGCACCGTGTTCTGCACGGCGCGGTGGTTCATCAGATAGAGGCCGGTCAGCAGGCTGGACCGCGCGGGGCCGCAGGGGACGGCGGTGGTGACGTGGTTGCGGAACGTCACGCCTTCCCGGCACAGCCGATCGAGATTCGGCGTGCGCAGGAAATGCGCGCCGAGATGCGGCACGAAATCCGCGCGCCACTGGTCCACCACAATAAGAAGTACGTTCTTCCGCTGCCGCATGTGATCCCGCCCCTGATGGCCGCCCGTCTTGGCGGGCACGGCTTAGCGGCGGGGCGCGACGCTGATGTGATGCTGGGGCTGCGGATTTATGACAGTGAAGCCGACGGCCCGCGCCGCGCTGATCAGCCCGGAATGGCGAAGTCGCGCGGACGGAGGCCGGCGTGGAAATAGGAAATCATTGCATAAATGTCATAGACCGGCAGCCGCAGCGCGCGCCGGAGCGCCGCGGCGTAGGGCGGCATATTCGTGCATTCCAGGACGATGGCGCCGATCTCCGGATGCCGCGCCACCAAAGCGCGCCCGGCCGCCAGGATATCCTGCTCCGCGAGGTCGATATCGAGGTCGTCCTTCTCCGCCTTGATGAGCACGCGGAAAAATTCGCGTCCGTGCTCGGTCCCCATGACGGGAATGTCGAGCGGCACGCCGGCGGCTTCGAGATGCCGCGGCGTCAGCGTGGCGCCGCTGACCGTCAGCAGGCCAACCCGCCGGCCCGGCGGCAGCATCGCCTGCACCCAAGGCACCTGCATCAGGGAACTGGTCGCGACGGGCACGCCGACCGCGGCGGCGATCTCCCGCTGGAACAGGGACAGGAAGCCGCAATTGGTGGTGATGGCCTCCGCACCCAGACGCACCAGGTCCTGCGCCGCAGCGATGAAATCCGGGAGCAGGCCAGCGGCGCCGTTCAGCACCACCTTCTCCGGGCTCGCTCCGGGGACGACGCGGTAGAGCACAGGGAAGGGCCAGGTGCCGCCATTGCCCATATCACCATGGATGCGCGGGAAGCGGGCTTCCAGCATCAAGATGCCGAGCGGCGCGCCATAGAGCGCCTGGCCGCCCTGGGCGATGCCGCGGGATGAGCTGTTCTGGCGGTCAAGGGTCATTGTGACGTCACCATCAAGGGGCTGAGCGGAGGCGGAGGATAGCAGGCCATGCAACGCCGCGCTTCGCCATCCCCCCTGCCGCAGCGCCCAACAAGGGCGGGAGGGCGCCATATGGCCGATGACGACCGGTAGACCTTGAGGCTTGCGCGTATCGCTGGTGGATGCCGAGGCGAAACGCGCGGAGGCGGTGCGGGCGGGGAGCCGGAACAGATCGAATCCGCCATCGAAGCCGGCGTCGCCGCCTATGTGGTGGAGGGGCTGTCCCCCGCGCGGGTCAGGCCGGTGCTGGGAGTCGCCATCCGCCACTTCGGCGCCCACCAGGCACTGCGGGCGCAACTCGAACAGGCGCAGGCGACCCTGGCCGAATGGGTCATGATCGAGCGGGTGAAGGGCATGCTGATGCAGCGCCGCAAGCCGACGGAGGAGGAGACGTATCGCACGCTGCGCCGCTGGGCGATGGACCGCAGCCAGAAAATGGAGCAGGTCGCGCAGGATTTCTTGCGCACGGTCTGGCACGGGGTGCGGGTCCTGCAAGCCGGAGATCGCCACCCTGCTGGCGCGGTGCGTCCCAGTGCCGGCCTGATGCGCCATTTCCCCACCTTCCTCGACCTCTCCGGCCGCACGGTGCTGCTGGTGGGAGAGGGCGAGATCATTGACAGCAAGGCCGAGCCCGTCATCGGTGCCGATGCGCCTGAGGAAGACCTGCTCGCCCTGTCGGCCGAAGCGCAGCGGCGCGGCATTCCCGTGAACATCGTCGATCGCGCGGCGCGATGCGAAGCGGATTTTCGTCGGCAAGGAACGCGCCCACCACTGCCTGCCGCAGGAGGAGATCAATGCGCTGCTGATCGGCCCTGCACGGCAGGGCAAGCGCGTGGTGCGGCTGAATGGCGGGGACCCCTTCATCTTCGGCCGGGGTGGGGAGGAAGCGGCGGCGGGCATCCCCTATCAGGTCGTGCCGGGCATCACGGCGGCGCCGGCCTGCGCGGCGGATGCCGGCATTCCACTGACGCATCGGAACCCGGCGCGCGCCGTGACCTTCGTCACCGGCCATCCACGGGACGGCCGGCTGGACCTGGATATCGTGGCGCTGGCGCGGGGCCGGCGGCAATCGTCGAACGCGGTGGCACGGCGGCGGTGCGGATCGGCAGGGGCACGCTCGGCACGCTGGGCGAGACAGCGGCGGCGCTCGGCGTGCAGGGGCCGGCGCTGGTCATCATCGGCGATGTGGTGGGGCAGGCCCATGCCGCAGCCCTTGGCGGGAGAGATACTTCACAGCCGCCAGTGGCGCTGACATAGTCCCCGCGCGCATGGAGGGATGACGCGGAACAGCGTCGTCCGACACAAATGCCTAGCGCGGAGGAAGCATCGATGAAGATCACGAAGGTCGAGCCATTCCAGGTGAACTGGGGCGGCGTCGGAGAGGGCTTCGGGGCCCGTGGCGCCTTGGTACGCATCGAAACCGAGGATGGCATCTTCGGCCTCGGCGAGGCGTCGCCCATGGAAGGCGGCCAGGTGCCGCTGTTTGTCATCGCGCGGCACATCGCGCCGTTCCTGATCGGCAAGGACGTGCTGGACCATGAGGTGCTGCAGGACATGCTGTGGCACAAGCTGGTGAAGCTCGGTCCTGATTACTCCGTCACCGCGGCGCTGGCGGCGATCGACACCGCCTGCTGGGACATCAAGGGCAAGGCCTTCGGCCAGCCCATCTACAAGCTGCTGGGCGGCGCCTGGCGGACGACGATGCCGGTCTATGCCTCCATCGGGCAGAACGCCTGGCGCAGCGTGGATGAGACGGTGCGCCTGGTGGAAGCGCGGGTGACGAAGGAGAAGGTGAAGGCGGTGAAGATTCGCTTCGACCCCGACCGCACCAAGGTGGATGCCGATATCCCGAACGACATCGCCAAGGCGCGTGCCGTCCGCAAGCTGGTCGGCGACGACTTCATCCTCGGCTTCGATGCGAACAACGGCTACACCGTGGGCGGTGCGATGCGCGTCGGCCGGGTGCTGGAGGAACTGGGCTACACCTGGTTCGAGGAGCCGGTGCAGCACTACCACGTCGCGGGCATGGGCGAGGTCGCGCAGCGGCTCGACATCACCGTCTCGGCCGGGGAGCAGACCTACACCCTCCAGGGGGTGAAGGACCTGATCAATGCCGGCGTGCGGATGGTGCAGCCGGACCCCGTGAAGATGGGCGGCATCAGTGGGCTGCGGCAATGCGCGGCGCTGGCCCATGCGCATGGCGTGGAACTCGTGCCGCACCAGACGCAGCCTTCCATCGGGCACCTCGCCAACATGCACATCATGGCGACGGTGATGCACCTGGCGAAGCCGGTGGAGCTGAACAGCGACTGGGAACGCGCCAGCCTGATCTTCAAGAATCCGTCGGAGCCGGTGGATGGCATGGTCACCCTGCCGACCGGCCCAGGCCTCGGCGCGGAGTATGACCCCGCGGAGCTGGAACGCCGCACCATCCCGTTTCGACTTTAGCCTGACAGCCGGGCACCGGACCCCTTGAGAGGTCCGGGCCGCCGAGGAGGATGTTCCGCATGACCGTGACGCGCAGGAAGATGCTGGCCGAGGCGGGCGCCCTCGGTGCCGCCGCGATCTCCACCGGGCTGGGGCGCGACGCTGCGGCCCAGCCTAGCACCGCACCGATCACCATCGCGCTGGCCGCCCGCGCGCCCTCCGGCCTCAGCCCGCACCAGACCGCGCTGACCGGCGGCGATAGCTGGGCGATCCGGCAATGCTTCGACTGGCTGGTGAAGCCGGAGGACGGGACCTTCGCGATCCGGCCGGAGGATTTCCGGCCGAGTCTGGCGGAATCCTGGGACAGCACGCCGGATGCGAAGACCTGGACCTATCGCCTTCGGCACGGCGTGCAGTTTCACAAGAACCAGGGGGAGATGACGGCGGACGACGTCGTCTTCAGCTTCGGGCGGCACCTCGACCGTTCGCTGGTGACGAACCAGAAGGCGCTGTATGGCAATCTCGCGCGGGTGGAGGCGGTGGATCGCTACACCGTGCGCTTCCACCTCAACCGGCCGGACCCGCTGTTCAACGGCAGCACGATCACCAACATCTCCTCCGGCATCATGTCGAAGAAGGCGTTCGAGGAGCGTGGGCCGCAGGCCTTCAACATGGACCCGATCGGCACCGGGCCCTACCAGATGGAGAGCATCAGCCAGACGCAGGGCGTGCTGTTCTCCGCCTTCGCGCAGCATTTCGATGGCGTCGCGGCCTGGCCGGCGCTGCGGGTGGGCTTCATCGCGGACACCACGGCACGGACGCTCGCCTTCGCCTCCGGCCAGGTGGACATGATCGAGGGTGTCCGCCAGCCCGGCTGGATCCAGACGATGCGCCAGCGCATGCCGCAGGCACAGTTCGACGCCACCGCGCCCGGCAGCTTCAACACGCTCCACCTGAACCTGACGCGCCCGCCGCTCAATGACATCCGGGTGCGCCAGGCGCTCCGCCTCGCGATCAACAATGAGGCGATCGCCGCTGCCTATCCGACGCTGTCGGTGCCCATGGTTGGCATCATCGCGCCGCAATTCGCGGGCTCCGTCCGCAAGCAGGATCTGCCGGCGGAGTTGCGATGGGACCATGACCCACGCCGCGCGCGGGCGCTGCTGGCGGAGGCCGGGCATCCCAATGGCGTCACCATCCAGTGCTTCACCAGCCAGCGGGAGGATTTCTCCTCCATCATGCTGATGGTGCAGGAACAGCTTCGCGCCGTCGGCATCCGGCTCGACATGCGGATCATCGACCATGCGACGATGCATGCGGAGAACCGCCGGGACCGCAACAATGCCGCGCTCTATTCCCTGAGCTACCCGCCCGTGCCCACCACGCCCTTCCTGCACCAGCTTCATTCCAGCGCGGAGGTGAAGGCGGACATGACGGGGGGCGAGAACTACAGCCACTACGGCGCCGCCATGCCCGGCATTGATGCGCTGATCGAACGCGCGGAGGATGAGCCGGATTTCGAGAAGCGGACCACCCTGATCCAGGACATGGAACGCCAGGTGCTGCGGGACCTGCCGCTGATCGGCCTCGTCACGCTGTCCTACGTGATCGCCCGCAACCCGCGGATCAATGTCGGCTATCCCGTCGTCTCCGGCCCCGCCTATTGGCCGCTCAACCGCGCCCGGCGGGCATAGCGCGCCGTGCTGCGGATGATCGCGGCGCGGCTCGCCGATGCCGTGCCGACGGTGCTGCTGGTGCTCACCCTCGTCTTCGTCGCGCTCCGCCTGCTGCCGGGTGATCCGGCGCTGGTCGTGCTGGGCGAATACGCGACGCAGGAACAACTCGCGCTGTTCCGCGCCGAGATGGGGCTGGACAGGCCGCTGCCGATGCAGTGGCTCACCTTCGTGCGGGACATGGTGATGCTGGATTTCGGCAGCTCGATGATCACCCGCCAGCCGGTCGGGGAACTGATCCGGGACAACCTGCCCTTCACCATCGAACTGACGATGGTCGCCACCGCGATGGGGCTGGCCTTCGGCGTGCCGATGGGCGTGATGGCCGCCGTCAACCGCGGGCGGCTGCCGGATAGCGGCGCGCGTGCCTTCTCGCTGATCGGCTATGCGATTCCGGATTTCTATCTCGGCGCGCTGCTGCTGATCGTCTTCTCCCTCAATCTCGGCTGGTTCCCCATCAATGGCGGCGGGGAGGGGTTCTGGGACCGGATGCATCATGTGTTCCTGCCGGCGCTGACGCTGGCCTTCGTCAAGACCGCCTTCCTCGGGCGGCTGACGCGGACGGCGCTGCTGGAAACCCTGGGCCGCGACTATGTCCGCACCGCCCGCGCCAAGGGCGCGCGGGAGAACCGCGTGATCTACCGCCACGCGCTGCGCAACGCGCTGCTGCCGGTGACGACGGGGCTCGGCCTCTCGCTGCTCGCGACGCTGTCCGGCTCCGTCGCCATCGAGCTGATCTTCAACCGTCCCGGGATCGGGGAGGTGCTGATCAGCGCCATCGCGAAGCGGGACTATCCCGTCATCCAGGGCGGCGTCGTCGTCTTCGCCTTCTTCGTCGTGCTGGTGAACCTGGCGGTGGATATCGCCTATATCCTGATCGATCCGCGCATCCGGTCCCGCGCATGACGAGCGCGGTGGAGCAGAGTGTGGAGCTGGCGCCGGAGGAACCGCGCTTCGCGGTGCTGCGCCGGTTGTTCGGGCGGGACCGGCCGGCGACGCTGGTGGCGGCCATCGTCGTGCTGGGCTTCGTCGCCATCGCGCTGGCCGCGCCATGGATCGCGCCGCATGACCCGCTGGCGCAGAGCTTCCTGCGGATCAACACCTATCCCTCCGCCGAGTATTGGCTCGGCACGGACCAGTTCGGCCGCGATGTCTTCTCCCGCCTTCTGTACGGCGCGCGGAATTCGCTGATCTTCGGGCTGATCTCGCCGGCCATCGCCGCGGTGGTGGGCACCACGCTCGGCGTCGCGGCGGGGTATTTCGGCGGCATCGTCGACCGCCTCGTCAGCCGGTTGATCGACACGCTGCTGGCCTTCCCGGAACTGCTGCTGGCCATCATGGTCGCGGCCGTGCTCGGCGGCGGGTTCTGGAACGTCGTGATGGTGATCGCCGTCGCCTTCGTCCCCGGCTTCGCCCGCGTCGCGCGGTCCTCGACGCTGGCGGTGAAGCAGGAGCCCTATATCGAGGCGGCGGTCGCCGTCGGGCTCGGCACGCCGAAGATCATCGCCCGCCATGTGCTGCCGAACATCGCCGCCCCCGTGATGGTGCTGGCGACGCTCTGGGTCGCCTCCGCGATCCGGCTGGAGGCTTCGCTGAGCTTCCTCGGCATCGGCACGCAGCCACCGGCGCCGAGCTGGGGGAACATCATCCGGGACGCGCTGGGCAACATCTTCGGCTCCCCCTGGCCGATTATCGGCGCCGGTGCCGCCATCACCATCGTCGTGCTCGCCTTCAACATCCTGGGGGATGCGCTGCGGGACCTGCTGGACCCGGACGGGCGATGAGCGCGCCTCTGCTCAGCCTGCGGGGGCTGTCCGTCGCCTTCGGGTCTGCGTCGCAGCCGGTGCTGGCCGTGAATGGCGTGAGCCTGGAGATCATGCCTGGTGGTGCCGTCGGCCTGGTGGGGGAATCCGGATCGGGCAAGTCCGTCACCGCCATGTCGATCCTGCGCTTGGTGGGGGAACCCGGGCGCGTGACCGCCGGCAGCATCACCTTCGAGGGCCAGGACCTGCTGGCCATGCCCGCGGAACGCCTGCCGGAGATCCGGGGCCGCGACATCGCGATGATCTTCCAGGAACCGATGAGCTCGCTGAACCCGTTGATGACCATTGGCGACCAGGTGGCCGAAGCGATCCTGCTGCATGAGCCGATGAGCACCGCGGCACGGCGGGCGCGGGTTGTGGAATTGCTGGGCCTCGTCGGCATGCCGGACCCGGCGTCTCGCCTCGGCGCCTATCCCCACCAGTTCTCCGGCGGCATGCGCCAGCGCGTGATGATCGCCATGGCGCTGGCCTGCCGGCCGAAACTGCTGATCGCGGATGAACCGACGACGGCGCTGGATGTGACGATCCAGGCGCAGGTGCTGGAGTTGATGAAGCGCATCCGCGCGGAAACCGGCACCGCCATCCTGCTCATTTCCCACGACCTCGGCGTGATTGCGGAAATGTGCGACCGCGTGGTCGTGCTCTACGGCGGGCGGGTGGTGGAGGAGGGTGCGGTGCGGGACATCTTCCGCACGGCGACGCACCCCTATACGCGAGGCCTTCTGCAATCCATCCCGCGCCTCGATGATACGCGGCGGCGGCTGAGCCAGATCCCCGGCTCCGTCCCCCTGCCCGGCCAGATCACGCAAGGCTGCCCGTTCCGCGCCCGCTGCGACCAGCGCATCGCCCGCTGCGAGGCGGAGATGCCGCCACTGACCGCGATCAGCCCCGATCATCGCGCGGCCTGCTGGGTGACGGCATGAGCGCGGAACTGCTGCGCGTCGAGGCCCTCGGCAAGACCTTCCACGCGGCGTCGCGCCTGCCCTTCGGCGCGGCGGGCGGCGGGGTGCGGGCCGTGGATGGCGTGAGCTTCTCCGTCCAGCGGGGAGAGACGCTGGCGGTGGTGGGGGAATCCGGCTGCGGCAAATCCACCCTCGGGCGGTTGCTGCTGCGACTGATCGAGCCGAGCGACGGCCAGGTCTTCTTCGAGGGCCGCGACCTGCGCGCGCTGTCGGGCCGGGAATTGCGGGACATGCGGCGCCACGCGCAGATGGTGTTCCAGGACCCCTATGGCTCGCTCAGCCCGCGCCGAACGGTGGCGCAGATCGTGGCCGAGCCGCTGGAGGTCTTCGGCCTTGCCGGTGGACGGCGCGCGCTGCGTGACCGGGTCGCGGAATTGCTGACGCAGGTTGGGCTGCCGGCCTCCGCGATGGACCGCCATCCCCGCAGCTTTTCCGGCGGCCAGCGCCAGCGCATCGGCATCGCCCGCGCCATCGCCGCGGGACCCAGCTTCATCGTGGCGGATGAACCGGTTTCCGCCCTCGATGTCTCCGTGCAGGCGCAGATCGTCAACCTGCTGCAGGATCTGCAGGAACAGCGCGGCTTTTCCTATCTGTTCATCGCGCATGACCTGGCGGTGGTGCGCCACATCGCGGACCGCGTGGCGGTGATGTATCTCGGCCGCATCGTGGAGATCGGGGAGAAGCGGCAGATCTATGCAGCGCCGCAGCACCCCTATACCCAGGCCCTGCTCTCCGCCGTGCCGCAGCCGGACCCGGATGCACGCCGCCGGCGCATCGTGCTGGAAGGCGATGTGCCGAGCCCGTCCCGCATTCCCGCGGGGTGCAGCTTCCACACGCGCTGTCCGCTGGCGCAGGAGGTCTGCCGCCGCGAACGCCCCGCCCTGCGGGATGTGGCGCCGGGGCAGGCGGCGGCGTGCCATTTCGCCGCGCCCAACCCGATCCCGCTACCGATGGAGAGGTGACGGGCCTGCGTGGCTCACCGCCCCGTCACCCCTTTCGCACGTTCCAGAACAGCGGCGCGCCGCGCAGCAGGTCGTGCACCTCGCTGCGATAGGCGGTCGGCTGCAGCACCTGGCCGAGCGGGATGTAGGGCACGTCGATCAGCGCCTGGCGCTGCAATTGCCGCGCGATGATCTGCTGCGCCGGCAGGTCCGGCGCATCGAACCAGGCGGCGCGCAGGCGTTCGATCTCGGCGCTGGTCGGCCAGCCGATATTGGGGCCCGTCATGCCATTGCCGCGCAGCATCAGGTGCGTGGCCGGCAGCATCTGCTCGATACCGGAGGCGCCGGAGCAATAGCCGTTCCAGCCACCCTGGGCGACCGGTTCCGGCTTGAGGCGCCGCTGCACCACGGTGCCGAAATCGAGTGCGGTATAGTCGATGTTGAGCCCGCAGCGGCGGAAGCCATCCGCCACCACCTGCCCGGTCGCGTTGTTCATCGGGCTGTCGGCGGAGACCATGAACAGCACCGGCGTGCCATCATACCCCGCCGCCATCAGGTCCCGCCGCACATCCTCCGGCCGGCGCAGCTGCAGCGCCTCCAGCCCCTCGGTGGAGGCGAGCGGTGAGCCCGGCGTGAAGAAGCCGACACCGGTGCGCGTCAATTCCGGATCATCGCCGGCGATGGCCATCACCACGTCGCGCTGGTCCACCGCGCCGAGCAGGGCGCGGCGGATGGCGGGGTTGTTGAAGGGGGCGTGCAGGTGGTTGATCCGGAAGGTCGGGATCTGCCCGGTCGGGTCGATCATCGCGATGGTGATGCCACGCTGGCGCCGCAGCACGGGCAGCAGGTCCGGCGGCGGCATTTCCCACCAATCGACGGCGCCGGTCCGCAGCGCGGCGGCGGCGGTGGCGGGATCGGGCATCATCTTCCACTCGATGCGATCGAGATGCGCGATCTTCGGGCCGGCCGTGCCTTCCGTCGGGCCGTTGGGGTTGGGGACATAGCCCTCGAACCGCTCATAGACCGCGCGATCCCCCGCGAGGCGTTCATCCGCCTTGAAGCGATAGGGGCCGCTGCCGATCATCTCCGTCACCGCGCGGTTCGGGTCGCCATCGGCGAGGCGCGCGGGCATGATCGGGGCGATCATCGCGCTGGTCTTGCCGAGCGCATCGGGCAGCATGGGGAAGGGCTTCTTCAGCCGGAACAGGATGGTGCGGTCATCCGGAGCGGACAGGTCATCCGTCGCGGCCATCAGCGCCTGGCCGAAGGGATCGCGGCGCGCCCAGCGGCGGAGGCTGGCGACGGCGTCGCGGGCCAGCACGCGTTCCCCATCATGGAAGCGCAGACCCTCGCGCAGCCGCAGCGTCCAGCGCAGCCCGTCCTGGTCCACCAGGAAGCCTTCCACCATCTGCGGGCGGGCGCGGTGCGAGTTATCCTGGCCGAACAGCGTGTCGAAGATCAGGAAGGCGTGATTGCGCGTGACTAGCGCATTGCTCCAGAGCGGGTCGAGAATGACCAGCTCGGTATGGGGCACGAAGCGCAGCACGCGGCTGGCCTGGGCCGCGGCCAGGCGGGGTGCGGCCACAGTCGCGGCCGCGACGCCTGCGATGAATGTGCGTCTTTGCATCCTGGTTTCCTTCCCCATAGTCGCAAAGTGGGCCGTTGCAGCCCTGCTTGGGGATGAGTATGTTACCGGTATCAGGCCGCACACAAGGCCATATGGAGGAAGCTGTCATGGACGCTTTCACGCAACACGCCGTGCAGCCGCGCCTGAAGCGCCGGCAGCTGCTGGCCGGCGTGCTGACCACGGGCGCGCTGGCCGCCGCAGCCCTGCCCCGCGCAGCCCAGGCGGCCTGGCCGGCCGATCGCCCGATCCAGGTGCTGGTCTCAGGCCCGCCCGGCGGCGGCATGGATATGCTGGCGCGTACGGTGCTGCCCTTCGTCGCCCGCCGTCTGCCGGGGGCGAGCTTCGTCGTCGTCAACCGCCCCGCCGCCGGCGGCCAGCTGGCCTTCGAGGGCGTCGCCCAGGCTGCACCGGATGGCTTCACCATCGGCGCGGCACAGGCGCCGAATTCCATCGTGCTGCCGATCGAACGCCAGGTCCGCTACCGCGTGCAGGACTTCACCTTCCTCGGCAATGTCATCGAGGACCCCTGCGGGTTGTGGGTGCGGGCGGACAGCCCGATCCGCAACGTGGCGGACCTGGTCGCGGCGGCGCGGCAGCGGCCGGGGCAGGTCACGGTGGGCACGGCGGGGACGGGCAGCGATGACCACCTCCTCATGCTGGGGCTGCAGGATGCGGCGAGCGTCGAATTCTCCCACGTCCCGTTCAACGGCACGCCGCCCATCATCACCAACCTGCTGTCCCGCAGCATCGATGCCGGGTCCTTCAACATGAGCGAGGGCCAGTCCCTGCTGCGAGATGGCTCGCTGCGCGCGCTGGCGCAGGGTGGGCCAGCGCGCTGGGCGGGCACAGCGGATGTCCCGACGATGCGGGAGCAGGGCTTCGCGGTCGAGCAGGGCTCGACGCGCGGGCTGGTCGCGCCGCCGAACCTGCCGCCGGAGATCCTGGTGCCGTTGCGCGCCGCGGTGGCAGCGGCGAATGCGGACCCCGAATGGATCGCGGCGGCGGACCGGGTGAACCTGCCGCTGCGACCGATGTCGGCGGAGGCCCAGCAGGCGCTGTTCCTGGAGCAGGATGCGCAGCTTCGCGCCATCTGGGCGCGCCGGCCCTGGCGGGACTGAGGCGTCGGGCGCTTCTGCCATCATGGCACGCGGTGTAGCCTCGGGCATGGCTTCCGCACCGCGCCCGCCGCACCCGCCCCGGGCGGCATCGACCATGGCCGATGTCGCGCTCCAGGCCGGTGTCTCGAAGATGACGGTGTCCCGCGTGCTGGCGGGGCACAGCGTCGCCGTGGAAACGCGGGCGCGCGTGCTCTCCGTCATCGCGGCACTCGGCTACGTGCCGGACCGCAGCGCGCATACGCTGTCTACCGGCCGGTCCGGCTTCGCGGCGGCGCTGGTGCCGACGATCAACAATTCGAACTTCGCCGATACCGCGCGCGGCCTGACCGATGCGCTGAAGCCGAGCGGGCTCGACCTGCTGCTCGGCTACACCGAATACGATGCGGGGCGGGAAGCGGCGCTGGTGCGCGCCATGCTCGCGCGCCGGCCGGAAGCGATGGTGCTGACCGGCGCCCACCACGCGCCCGCCACCCGGGCGATGCTGGCGGAAGCCGGCATCCCGGTGATCGAGACCTGGGAGAAGCCGCGCGCGCCGCTGGGCTGTTCCGTCGGTTTCTCCAACGCCGAGGCGGCGGACGCGATGGTGCGGCACCTGCACCAACGGGGCTATCGGCGCATCGCCTTCATCGGCGGCGAGGCCGGCGGCGACTGGCGCGGGGAGCAGCGGGAACGCGGCTACATCAAGGCTCTGGCCGCACTCGGGCTCGGGCCGCCGCGCATCGTCCGGCACGGCCAGCCGCCGCTGTCGATGCGGCACGGCGATGCGGCGGTGGAGCATCTGGCGCGGGATTTCCCGGAGAGCGACGCCGCCTTCTGCGTCAGCGACCTCGTCGCCTTCGGTGTCGTCATGGCCTGCCAGCGGCGTGGCTGGGCCGTGCCGGGGCGCCTGGCGGTGGCGGGCTTCGGGGATTTCGAGGTCTCCCGCATCTGCCACCCGCGCATCACCACCATCGGCGTCGATGCCTATGCGCTGGGGCTGCGGGCGGGGGAGGAAATGCTGGCGGCGCTGCGCGCGCGCCAGGCCGGAGAGCCCTGGCCGGCGCGGCGGCATATCGGCGTGCCGATCACCATCCTGCCCCGCGAAAGCGCGTAGAACGCACCGATTGTCGGGCCATGCCTGCGTCTGTATGTTACCGGTATCAGGAAGGGGGCCTTCGATGCTGCCGCACATCTTCGATCTGACGGGCCGCCGCGCGCTGATCACCGGCGGCGGACAGGGCATCGGCCTTGCGCTGGCGCGCGCCCTGGCGCAGGCCGGTGCCACGGTCGTGCTGAATGGCCGCAACGCCGAACGGCTACGGCAATCGGCGGAAGCCCTGGCCGCGGAAGGCTTCGCGGCGGACATCGCGGCCTTCGACGTCACCGATCCCGCCGCCGTGCGGGACGGCGTCGCGCAGGTGCTGGCGGGTGGGGAGATCGACATTCTCATCAACAATGCCGGCATCCAGCGGCGCATGCCGTTGCAGGATTTTCCGGAGGAAACCTGGCGCGAGCTGATGCGCACGAACCTCGATGCCGTGTTCTTCGTGGCGAAGGCCGTGGCCGGCCCGATGATCGCGCGCGGGCGCGGCAAGATCATCAACATCTGTTCCGTGCAGAGCGAACTCGGCCGCCCCGGCATCGCACCCTATGCCGCGAGCAAGGGCGCGGTGCGGATGCTGACGCGCGGCATGTGCGCGGATTGGGCGAAGCACGGGCTGCAGGTGAACGGCCTCGCCCCCGGCTATTTCGAGACAGCGATGAACCGCGCCCTGGTGGAGGATGCGGCCTTCTCGGATTGGCTCTGCAAGCGCACGCCGGCCGGGCGCTGGGGCCGAGTGGAGGAACTCGGCGGCGCCGCCGTGTTCCTCGCCTCCGACGCATCGAGCTTCATCAACGGGCAGGTGCTGTTCGTCGATGGCGGCATGACCGCGGTGGTCTGACCATCGCCGCTTCGCAGCACAGATATCGCAGGGAGACGACCTACATGGGCGAGACCAACGGCAAGCCTGGCCTTCTCATCCTCGGTCCCTATGCGGCGGAGGAACTCGCCGCGCTCGGCCAGCACTTCACGCTGCATCGCCTGTGGGAAGCGAGTGACCGGGACGCCTTCCTGCGCGACGTCGCACCGGCGATCCGCGCCATCGGCACGCGCGGCGAACTCGGCGCCAGCGCGGCGCTGATGGGGATGCTGCCGCGGCTCGAGATCGTGTCCTGCTTCGGCGTCGGCACCGATGCGATCGACCTCGAACACGCGCGCGCCCGGCGCATCCGGGTGACGAATACGCCGGATGTGCTGACCGAGGACGTTGCCGATCTCGGCTGGGCGCTGCTGCTGGCGGCGGCGCGGCGGATTCCGGCGGGCGATGCGCATGTGCGGACCGGCGCCTGGGCCGCCACGGGGCCGATGGGGCTGACGACGCGCGTCTGGGGCAAGCGGCTCGGCATCCTTGGCCTCGGGCGGATTGGGCGCGCGGTGGCGCGACGGGCGCAGGGCTTCGGGATGCGCGTGGCCTATTGCGGGCGCAGCCGGCAGGCGGACCAGGATTTTCCCTATTGCGCGGACCCGGTGGCGCTGGCGCGCGACTCCGATGTGCTGATGATCTGCGCCGCCGGCGGGCCGGCCACGCAGGGCCTGGTCGGCGGCGCGGTGCTGGAAGCGCTCGGCCCGCACGGCATCCTGGTGAATATCGCGCGCGGCAGCGTGGTGGATGAAGCGGCGTTGCTGCACGCCCTGCGCAATGGCGGGATCGCCGCGGCCGGGCTCGATGTGTTCCTCAACGAGCCGAGGATCGACGAGGCCTTCTTCACGCTCGGCAATGTCGTGCTGCAGCCGCATCACGCGAGCGGCACGGTGGAGACCCGCGCCGCGATGGGCGCGCTGGTGCGGGAGAATCTCGTGGCGCATTTCACCGGCGCCAAGCTGCCCACGCCTGTGCTCTGAGGGAGACCGGTCATGAAGGCGATTGTCATCTACGGCCCGCATGACCTGCGGGTGGAAGACCTGCCGGAAGCGGCGCCCGGGCCACGGCAGGTGGCGGTGCGGGTGCGGGCGGGCGGCATCTGCGGGTCCGACCTGCACTACTACCACCATGGCGGCTTCGGGACGGTGAGGCTGCGAGAGCCGATGGTGCTCGGCCATGAAGTCGCCGGGGAGGTGGTGGAAGTGGGGCGGGAGGTGACGCGGCTGCGCGCGGGGGACCGCGTGGCGGTCAGCCCCTCCCTGCCCTGCGGCGCCTGCCGCTTCTGCCTGCGGGGCATGCCGAACCACTGCCTCGACATGCGCTTCCACGGCTCCGCCATGCGGTTCCCGCACATCCAGGGCGCCTTTCGGCAGCATCTGGTCTGCGAGGACTCGCAGGCGGTTCTGCTGCCAGAGGGCATGAGCCTGCAGCACGCTGCCTTCGCCGAGCCGCTCTCGGTCTGCCTGCATGCGGCGCGCCAGGCCGGGCCGCTGATGGGCCAGCGAGTGCTGGTGACCGGAACGGGACCGATCGGCGCGCTGGCGCTGCTCGTCGCGCGCCATGCCGGGGCGGGGGAGGTGGTGTGCACCGATATCAGCGATGGCCCGCTGGCGCTGGCCCGGCGGCTCGGCGCGGATGCCGCGCTGAATACCCGGGACGATCCCACGGCGCTGGAGCCCTACGCGATCGACAAGGGGCAGTTCGACGTGGTGTTCGAGGCGTCCGGCTCCGGCGCCGCGCTGGCCGGCGCACTGGCGGTGGCGCGGCCCGGCGCCACCATCGTGCAGCTTGGCCTGGGCGGGGAAGTGCCGCTGCCCGTGAACGTGCTCGTGGCGAAGGAGATCACGCTGCGCGGCACCTTCCGCTTCCATGAGGAATTCCACTGGGCGGTGGAGGCGATCGGTGCCGGCCGCATCGATGTGACGCCACTGCTGACCGAAGTGGTGCCGATGGCGGAGGCACGCCGCGCCTTCGACCTCGCCAGCGATCGCAGCAGGGCGATGAAGGTGCAGATCGCGCTGTAGCGGCATGGGCCGGGATGCTGGCCCGGCCCAGCGCGATCAGCACATCGGCAGGTCGTAGAGCCTGCAGGCATTCTCGCCGAGGATGCGGTTGCGGGTCGCCTCCTGCGGGGCCCATTCGAGCATCTGGTCGGACGTAGCTGACCATCAGGCCGAAGCGCCAAAGGGAGGAATAACGACATGACCCGTCTGATGCGGTCTCGGCGCCACTGGGGCGTAGCCCTTGCAGCCCTTCTCGGCCTCGCGGCTCTGCCCGCCGCCGCGCAGGAATGGCCGACACGGCTGATCCGCCTCGTCGTGCCCTAGGCGCCGGGGAGCGGCACCGATGTGGTGGCGCGCGTTCTGGCGCAGACCGTGACGGGCCAGTTGCTGCATGCGGTGGTGACGGAAAATCGTGCCGGCGCCGGTGGCGGTATCGGTGCCGAGGCGGTCGCGCGCTCCGCCGCCGATGCGCACACCATCCTGTTCACCAACACCGGGCATTCGGTGCTGCGGATGATCGCGCCGAACCCCAATCTCGACATCATCCAGGCGCTGACGCCGGTGACGATCGTCGGCGAGGCGCCGATGATCATGATGGTGGCGAACAGCTTCCCCGCAGCGAACCTGCAGGAATTCCTCGCCACCGTGCGCGCCAATCCCGGGCGCTTCGACTATGGCAGCACCGGCACCGGCGGCACCAATGGCCTGACCGCGCTGATGTTCCTGCAAGCGGCCCAGCTGAACATCAACGAAATTCCCTATCGCGGTGGCGCGCCCGCGACGCTGGACCTGGTGGCGGGCCGCATTGCGATGCTGTTCGACGCGAGCTCCACCGCCCTGCAGACGACGCGCGCCGGCCAGGCCCGCGCCATGGCGGTGACCACGGCGCAGCGCAGCCCCTCCGCCCCCGAGATCCCGACGCTGCTCGAAGCCGGCGTGCCGGCCTCGATGAGCATCTGGATGGGCATCTTCGTGCCGAGCGCGACGCCGCCGGCCCTGCGGGACGCCCTGCACGTCGCGACGCTGCGGGCGCTGAACTCACCGGAGCTGAAGGCGCGCTTCACGGAGTTCGGCAATGACCGCATCCCGGCGCTGAGCCAGGCGGACAGTGCGCGTTTCGTGTCCTCCGAGGTCGAACGCTGGGAAGGCCTTCTGCGCCGGGCCGAACCAGCGGCGAACAGCACGCCGCGCTGAGGTGCGGCGTCCGCCGCATTCAGTCTCTCGAGTGCGGCGTCCGCCGCACGGGCGGCTTGGCGATGATCTCGCCAAGCCTCGCATAGTGGATGCCGGCGAGGCGGCACACGGGATCGAGCGCGCGGGTGTCGATCTTGCGTCCACGCAGACACCGTCCTGGAAGTGGAAGGCCGTGACCTCTCCGACGATGAACTCGGCGCGCAGATCGCCGAATTCCTGCACGCTGTGCAGGCGGCATTCGAGGGCCACGGGCACATCGGCCAGGCGCGGCACCGCGATGGTGTCGCAGGGCGCGAGGGCGAGGCCGAGCAATTCGGCCTCGCTGACCTCCGGCCCGTATTCATCCGCGCTGGCGTGGATGGCGTCCAGCATCGCGCTGCCGGCGATGTTGACGACAAAGGCGTCACTGGAATGGATGTTCCGGCTGGTATCCTTCAGCGCGCCATCGCGGCGCCCGATATTGATGCCCACCATCGGCGGCTTGGGTGACAGGAACGTATAGCAACTGAAGGGGGCGAGGTTGACGACCCCGGCCGGCGAGACCGTGCTGATCCAGGCGATGGGGCGCGGCACCACCACGCCCGACATCAGCTTGTAGTTGGCCTCGGCCGTCTGGGCGGCGGGGTAGATCGTCGTCATCGGGGCGCCGTCACTCCAGGCAGATGTTGCGGGCGCGAATCACATCGCCCCAGCGCACGATTTCCTGCGCGAGATAGGCGGTCATCTCCGCCGGTCCGTCGAAGGCGGGCACGGCGCCGCTGCGCGTCGAGCCCCCGCGCGGCAAGGGCATCCCGCAGCATCGCCAGGTCGATCAGCAGCGGCACGCCGGAACTGTCCGGCATCAGCACGCGCGCGGGGTGGAAGGCGACCTCGGCCTCGCTGGGTGGTGTGGCCCTCCCCATGATCACGTGCCGGCCGTCCTGCGCCAGAATGATCCAGCGGCGCTCTGCCACATTTGGTTGGTGGCCCATGGTCGTCTCCGTCTGCGGGGCGGGATGCCCTTCGCGGGACGGACGATTCGCGCTGTGTCGGAGCGCAGCCAACTCGATAAAGCGCCGGGAATCAGGAAGATGCCCGGCGCTCCCGATGATGCTCGACCTCGTGGCTGAGATGCTTCACTCCGCCAGGGCGTAGATCGTGAAGGAGCCCTTGGTGCCGGTCTTGTTCGGTCCGACCATCCGCTCGCGCGACTTTACCTCGACCGCGTGGCCCTTCTTCTTCAGTCCGGCGAAGAATCCGCGGACCGTGTGCTGTGCCCAGCCCGTTGCCTCGGCGATCTGCGCGACAGTCGCGCCCTCGGGCCGGCGCAGCATGGCCAGCACCTGCCCCTGCTTCGTGCCTTCGCGGGGCTTACGCGGCGCGCCGGGATCCCGCGGCGCGCGGGCGGGCTTGCCGGCGAGCAGGGTGCGCAGGGCCTCGATCGCGCGGGAGATGGGTTTGTCCGTGGCGTCCTGCGCAGGGCTCGCGTCCCAGGCATCGAGGACCCGCTGTGCTGCGTCGCGCAGGCTGGTCCGCTGCGTGGCGGCGGGTGCCACGAGGATCTGGTCGAGCAGGGCAACCTCCTCCGTCAGGGGCGCGGCCTGGGCGGGCTCGGCGGCGGGCGCGGGGCATTCCCCCGTCTTGGTGCCGGGCGCCACCGTGGGCGCCGTGTCGGGCACGCTGCCCTCGAAGCCCGAGCAGTCGGGCTCGCAGGCCCCCGCGTCGC
>CANJXD010000026.1 GCA_947478535.1 Acetobacteraceae bacterium | reverse complement strand
GGAACAGTCGCTGGAAATCGTCCGCCGCCGCATCGACGAGACGGGCGTGGCGGAAGCGCTGATCGCGCGCCAGGGCGCCAACCGCATCCTGGTGCAGTTGCCGGGTGTCGAAGACCCCGCCCGGATCAAGGACCTGCTCGGCCGCACCGCGCGGATGACTTTTCATTTGTTGGATGAAACCGCGAACCTCCAGGCGCCGACGCCGCCGCCTGGGACGATGTTCCTGCCCGGCGACCGGGTGGGTGGCGGGGGGCAGGAACGCTATGCCGTGCGTCGCCGGGTCGAGGTGGATGGCGCCAACCTCTCCGACGCCCGCGCGGGGCAGGATAGCCGCAACGGCGAATGGGTGGTGAACTTCACCTTCGATAGCATCGGCACCCGCCGCTTCGCGGACGTGACGCGCCAGAATGTCGGCCGCCCCTTCGCCATCGTGCTGGATGAAAAGGTGATCACCGCCCCGGTGATCCGGGAGGCCATCACCGGTGGGCGCGGCCAGATCAGCGGCAGCTTCGATGTGCGCGGCGCCAATGATCTTTCCGTCCTGCTGCGCGCCGGCGCCTTGCCGGCACCGCTGACGGTGGTGGAGGAACGCACGGTCGGGCCGGAGCTGGGCGCGGATGCGATCCGCGCCGGCCTGCTCTCGCTCGCCGCGGGGACGGTCTTCGTCTTCCTCTATATGGGCCTCGCCTACGGCTTCTTCGGTTGGCTCGCCAATATCGCGCTCGTCGCCAACGTCATCATCATGGTCGGCATCCTGACAGTGCTGGGCGCGACGCTGACCCTGCCCGGCATCGCCGGCATCGTGCTGACACTCGGCACCGCGCTCGACGCCAACGTGCTGATCAACGAACGGATCCGCGAGGAGACGAAGCTCGGGCGAACGCCGATCAACGCGCTGGAGGCAGGGTTCAGCAAGGCCTCCGGCACGATCATGGACAGCAACCTGACCAACCTGATCGCGATGGGCTGCCTCTATGCCTTCGGCTCCGGCCCGGTGAAGGGCTTCGCCGTCACGGTCGCCGTCGGCACGGTCGTGCAGATGTACACGGCCACCGTCGTCGTGCGGCTGATGGTCTCCATCTGGTACCGGCGCCGCCGGCCCCAGGTCCTGCCGACTTAAGGGGCGCGGTCCATGTTCAGCATCCTCGCCCGGCCCCTGTTCCGGCTCGTGCCCGACAATACCCGCATCCCCTTCATGCGGGGCGCGGTGATGGGGCTCATTGTCTCCGCCATCCTGTCCACCGCTTCTGTCATCCTCGCCTTCTATCCGGGGCTGGAGAAGGGGATCGACTTCAAGGGCGGCATCGTGATGGAGGTCCGCACCCCGCAGGCAGCCGATCTCGGCCGTGTGCGCGGCGCCGTCTCCGCCCTCGCCCTCGGCGATGTCGGCGTGCAGGAATTCGGCAGCGCCGAACAGTTGCTGATCCGCCTGCCCGTGCAGGGCGATGAGGCCGGCACCCAGCGCGCCGTGAACGCCGTGCGCGCGGCGCTGGAGGCGACCACCCCCGGCACCCGGGTTCTGCGGGTGGAAGCGGTCGGCAATCGCGTCTCGGCGGAGCTGTTCCAGGGCGGCATGATCGCGCTCGGCATCAGCCTGGTGGCGATGCTGCTGTACATCTGGTTCCGCTTCGAATGGCAGTTCGGCATCGCCGCCATCGTGACGCTGATCCTCGACGCGACGAAGACCGTGGGCTTCCTGGCGCTGACGCAGATCGAGTTCAACCTGCAGACCGTGGCCGCGATCCTGACCATCATCGGCTTCTCCGCCAATGACAAGGTCGTGGTGTTCGACCGGATGCGAGAAAACCTGCGCAAATACAAGCAGATGCCGCTCAGGGAGTTGGTCGATCTCAGCATCAACGAGACGCTGAACCGCTCCCTCGGCACCTCCATGACGCTGTTCCTCTCGGCCGTGCCGCTGGCGCTGTTCGGCGGCGATGCGCTGGGCGGCTTCGCCTGGACGATGCTGTTCGGCATCTTCATCAGCGCGTCGTCCTCGGTCTTCATCGCGGCGCCGATCGTGCTGTTCACGGGCGCGAAATCGCTTCGGCGCGAAGCCGCGGCGGTGCAGGCCACGTCGTGACCTTGCCTCCGATCAGCCGCCGCGCGGCGCTCGTCCTCGCCTCCGGGATGTTCCTCCCGGTCCCGGCGCTGGCGCGGCGCAGCAATGTGGTGGAACTGATCGTCGGCGCGCCACCCGGTTCCGCCGTCGATCTCTGGGCGCGCGGCATCGCCCCCTTCCTGGAACGCGCCTGGCCGCGCAGCAGCTTCGCCGTGCGCAACCAGCCAGGCCGCGCCGGGCTCGAAGCCATCTCGCTGCTCGCCTCGGCGGACCCGGAGGCGCGGCTGGTCGGCATCGTCACCACGCCGCTCCTCCTCGCCCGCGCCGTCGAGGCCGGGGAGGTTTCACCGGCCGAGCGCGTGACGCCGCTCGCCTCGGTGATCGAGGAAGGCATGCTGCTGGTCGGCGCGCCCGCCGGGCCGGCGGATCTGCAAGGCCTGCGGGCGCTGGGGGAACGCGGCACGCTGGGCACGCCGCCGCCCGGCAGCGCCGCCCATTTCGCCTCGCTCCGCCTGGATGACCGGGTCGAACTCGCGCGCCTCGCCTTTCCCTCCGCCGCCGCGGCGCGCCAGGCCGCGGCCGCTGGGCACGTTGCCGCCGCGATGCTGGCGCTGCCCGATGCCATCACCGCGCTCAGGGAAGGCAAGCTGGTGGGCCTCGGGATCGCCTCGGCGCGGCGCAGCCCCCTGCTGCCCGAACTGCCGACGCTCCGCGAACAGGGACTCGATCTCGTCGCCTCCGCCCAGCGCGGCTTCGCGCTGACCCCGGGCGCGCCCGAGCCCTTCCAGGCGGCGATGCTGCGGGCGCTGGAGGCGATGTCCGCCGATGCCGATTTCATCGCCCGCGCCGAAGGGCTTGGCCAGGGCGCGCGCTTCCAGGGACCGGAACCCTGGGGAAGGTTGCTCGCCCGCGCCGATGGAGAGTTGCGCCGCCGCTGGGCGGAGGAGCCCTGGCTGCCCCGTCGCGCCTGAAGCAGGAACAGCAGGCCGCAACACAACCCTGGCGGATTCCCTGGCAGGGATGCCACAACCCCAAGGCGGCCTTCTCGCAGCACCAATCCGACAAGAAAGATGTTTTCGTAAATTAAATTGAGACTGTCCTCGCGCCGCATGGGCAACCGATGTAGCATAACTGCACGTTCAGAGGCGTAACGCGCGTCTCGGACGGCAAGCCTGGCTCACGTGGCGTTGGTGCCACGACCATGGCGCGGGAGAGCGAGACACCATGCTGAGGCGCCCGCGACGCGCCACGACGGAGGCCGGGACCGTCCTGCTTGTCGCCAGCGATCCGCTGGTGATCGCGGCGACCCGCGATGCTGCTCGCCGCATGGCCTGCCCGCCGCAGGTGCTGGTGGCGACCGATGCGGAAGCGCTCTCGCACCTCGTCGGCCCCGGCGTAGCGCCGCGGCACCTCGTGCTGGAAGGCGGGGCGGAAACCTCGCCGAGTGCTGCGCTGATGAGCGCGGTGCGGGACCCCTTCAGCGGCACCGGCGTCGTCATCGTCAACAGCACCGGTCAATTCGCCGCCCATGCGCTCGGCCTGCCCGCCGTGGCCGCCGAAGGCGCCAGCGTGGCCGCAGCACTGGTGGGGGGGGATGCACCGGGGAAATTGCCGGCCAGCGATGTCGCCGCCCTCAGCGCCGGGCTCGGGCGCGGGGAGATCACGGTGCGCTTCCAGCCGATGGTGCGACTCGCGGACCGCCAACCCGTGCTGGTGGAGGCGCTGGCCCGCTGGGAACGGCCGAGTGCGGCACTCCGGGCCGATGACTTCATCCCGATGGCTGAACGCGCCGGCCTCGCCACCCAGCTTACCCGCGCCGTCGCCCGGCGCGCGCTGCAGGAGATGGCGGCGCTGGCCCCGAAGCGGCGGCTGCGGATGTCCTTCAACGTTCCGCTCGCGGTGCTGCTGGAACCGGGGCTGGCCAATTGGCTCGGCCTTGAAGTCGCGGCAGCGGGGCTGACGACGAACCAGCTTCTGGTCGAGCTGACCGAGACGACCGAGGTGCGGGATACCGCGCTGCTGCGCCGCGCCCTGCATCGCCTGGGCCGCGCGGGCTTCGGCGTGCTGCTGGACGATCTCGGCCTGGATGACGAACGTCGGGACCTGCTGCGCCTGCCCTTCGCGGGGGTGAAGCTGGACCGCAAGCTCGTGCTCGCCATGCCTTATCAGCGCCGGGCGCGCGGCGAGGTGGAACGCATCGTCGCGCTCGCCCGGCGGCGCAACATGGTGGTGATCGCGGAAGGAGTGGCGGATACGCTGACCTGGCGTGCCGCCGCCGCCGCGGGCTGCGATATCGCCCAGGGCTTCGGTGTCGGCCGCCCCCTACCCCCGCCGGCCCTGCCGGCCTGGAGCGCGGCATGGGGTGCCACGCCCCGGGTGTGAGCGCGCCCACCGCAGCACCAGGAGACGCCATGCCACAGGACCCCCTCGCCGCCTGGTACGCGGCCATCCGCGCTGGCGATGCCGCCGCGCTGGAAGCTGCGGTCACGCCGGATGTGGAGATCCTGTATCGCGGTCGGCCAGGCCTGCTGCCCTGGACGGGACGCTGGCACGGCGTCGCCGGATGCCGGGAGTTTTTCGCCCGTGTGGCCGCGAACCTCGAGGTGCTGGAAGCGGCGCCGATCCAACGCATCCAGGGTGAGGACAGCATCGTCGTCCTCCTCGCGGGGCGCTGGCGCGCCCGCGCCACGGGACGTGAGGTGGCAGCGCAGGTGGTGAACCTGTTCACCCTGCGTGATGGGCGCGTGGCACGGTATGAGGTGTTTCACGATACCGCGGCGCTGTGGGAAGCGCTGCGGGGAGAAACTCTACCGGACGCCTGACACCCGCCGTTCCTTCGCCGCCGCATACAGCGCCAGGCGCTGCGTCGCGACAGCCGAAAGCCCGCCTTCATCCACCGCCTCGAAGGGCGGCAGGCGTTCGGCCAGGTGGCAGGCCACGCGCTGGCCGCTGGCGATATCCCGCAGCGCCGGCACTTCCGCGCGGCAGATGGCTTCCACATGCGGGCAGCGCGTGTGGAAGCGGCAGCCGCTCGGCGGGTTCATCGGGCTCGGCACATCGCCACCCAGCGGCGTGACCTTGCCGCGCAGCCGCGGGTCCGGGTGCGGGATGGCCCGCAGAAGGGCGCGCGTATAGGGGTGCGCGGGCATCGCGAACAACTGGCGCTTCGGCGCCATCTCCACGATCTGGCCGAGATACATCACCGCCACGCGGTCCGCCATGTGGTGCACCACGGCGAGATCATGGGCGATGAACAGGTAGGACAGGCCGAATTTCGCCTGCAATTCCTTCAGCAGATTGACCACCTGCGCCTGGATCGAGACATCCAGCGCCGAGACCGGCTCATCGCAGACGATCAGGTCCGGCTGCACCGCGAGCGCCCGGGCAATGCCGATGCGCTGGCGCTGGCCGCCGCTGAATTCATGGGGGTAGCGCTGGGCATGGAAGGGCGCGAGGCCGACGAGGCGCAGCAACTCCTGCACCCGCGCCTCCCGGCTCGCGGCATCGCCGATGCCATGCACCTCCATCGGCTCGGCGATGGTCTCGCCCACGCGAAGCCGCGGATTGAGGCTGGCATAGGGGTCCTGGAACACCACCTGCACGCGCCGGCGGAGTGTCCGCAGCGCGGCGCCGGAGACCTCCACCCCATCGAAGCGGACGGTGCCACCGGTGGGCTCGATCAGACGGAGAACAAGGCGGGCGGTGGTGGATTTGCCGCAGCCGGATTCACCCACAAGCGCCAGCGTCTCCCCCCGCTCGATGCGGAAGGACACGCCATCCACGGCGCGCACCGTGCCCACTTCGCGGGACACCAGGATGCCCTTGCGGATGGGGTAGTGCTTGGTCAGGTCGGTGACCTCCAGCAGGCTCATGCCGCGAGGTCCACGCAACTCTCGACCGGCGCGCGGAGGCAGGCGGCGAGGTGGCCAGGGGCCACTTCCTCAAGCGCCGGGGGCGCGATGGTGCAGGCCTCGATGGCGAAGGGGCAGCGGGGGTGGAAGCGGCAGCCCTTGGGCAAGGCGAAGGGCGGCGGCACGGCGCCCTCGATGGCCAGCAGCGTCTCCCGATCCTCATCGAGGCGGGGGACGGAGCCCAGCAGGCCCAGCGTGTAGGGGTGCTGCGGGCTGCCGAACAATTCCATGGCGGAAGCGCGCTCGGCGACGCGGCCGGCATACATCACGGCGACCTCGTCGGCCATTTCGGCGACCACGCCAAGATCATGGGTGATGAGGATGATGGACATCCCCGTCTCCGCCTGCAGGTCCCGCAGCAGGTCCAGGATCTGCGCCTGCACCGTGACATCGAGCGCGGTGGTGGGTTCATCCGCGATCAGCAGCTTCGGCTTGCAGGCGAGCGCCATGGCGATCATCACGCGCTGGCGCATGCCGCCCGAGAGCTGGTGGGGAAATTCCTCGAAGCTGCGCGCAGGGGCCGGGATGCGGACGCGATCGAGTGCCGCGATGGCGCGTTCGCGCAATTCAGCGTTGCTCGCGCGCGGATCATGCGCGCGCATCGCCTCCGTGATCTGCCGGCCGATCGGGTGGACGGGATTAAGGCTGGTCATCGGTTCCTGGAAGATCATCGCCACCTGGCCGCCGCGGACGGCGCGCATCTCGGCGGTGGAGAGATCAAGCAGGTTGCGGCCCTCGAGCAGCACGCGCCCGGCGGCGACCCTGCCCGGCGGCGGCACCAGGCGCATGATGGACAGCGACAGCATGGATTTGCCGCAGCCGCTTTCCCCCACGATGCCGAGGGTGCGGCCGCGCGGCACGTCGAGGTCCACGCCATCGACGGCGGCGATCTCCCCATGGCTGGTGCGGAAGACGGTGCGCAAACCCTCTATACGAAGCAGCGGTGGTTCCATGCGGGGCATGGGCGGCGCTGTGGTCACCGAACGCAGCGCCAGGAGGACGGGTCCCGCCGTTCGAGCATGCGGGCGCGCCAGCCATCGCCGTATTGCCGGCGGCAGGCGTCGTCGATGGAAATCTCGACCCGCTGCCCATCCGCCAGCGCACAGCGCCAGGTGTAGGAATCGCGGGGGTCCAGCAGCAGCGCACGGGCGCTGGGGCCGTGCACCTCCTCGCACTGCCGGTCGAGATTGACGTGGTGCTGGCGCGACTGGGCCAGGGCCACGGCCCCTCCTGCCAGCAGCAACGGCACGGCGAGAAGCAGCGGGCGCATCACGACCACCGGAATGTCGGGGGGGAGGAGACATCGACCGGGCGATGCGCCCAATCCTGCCCCGGAGCGTTGCCGATCACGCGCTTCTGCGCCTCATCGAGGTGCGCGGCGGCGGCGACGTAGTCCATCGTCACGACCTCGCCATTCGAGACGACCTTCTGGCCATCCACGAACACATCCTTCACCGCGCGATCACCCGCCGCATAGACCAGGCTGCGGATCGGGTCGCGGGAGGGGCGCATGCGGGGATGCGTGACATCGACCAGCACGAAATCGGCGCGGCAGCCGGCGGCGAGGCGGCCGATATCCTCCCGCCCCAGGGCCTTCGCGCCGCCGATGGTCGCGGCGTCGAACAGCTCCGTCGTCGTCATGCTACGCGGATCATTCGCCTGGGTGCGGGCGAGGTAGGCGACGAGGCGCATCTCATCGAGCATGTTGTGGGGGTAGGTATCGGTGCCGAGGCCCATGTTCACGCCGCTGCGCTTGTAGCGTCCGAAATGCTTCAGCGTGATGCCGCGCCGCGCGAAGACAGTGGGGCAATGGGCAACGGTGGTGCCGGTTTCCGCCAGGCGCTTCATGTCGGTTTCCGTCGACCACTTCGTCGAGGGATGGTCGTCGAGGAAGATGCCGTGGCCGATGATACTGCGGTCCGACAACAGGCCCATGCTGTCGAGCCAGCCGATCGGCGTCTTGCCATGGCGGCGGGTGATCTCGTGGAATTCGACGACGGATTGCGCGGCGTGGATCTGCCAGGACAGGCCGCGCTTGCCGGCTTCCTGAAAGCTTTCCTTTAGCAGCGTATCCGTGCAGGTGTCGATCTGCGCCGGCACCACCATGCCGAAGAGGCGACCGCTTTCGTGCTGTTCCGCGCGCTCGATCAGGCTGAAGGCTTCCGCCATCGCCTTCTCGCCCGCGGCCTCGTCCCATTCGTATTCGACGACGTGGCCGTTCTTGGTGAACCACTTCGCGGATTTGAACATCGGCGCGATGCAGACACGCATGCCGCTTTCCGCGAGCAGGTCCATCCAGCCGGGATGCGCCATGGACAGGTCCGCCACCGTCGTCACGCCCGACATCAGCAATTCGGACAGCGCCACGCGCACGCAGGACGGCACTGCTTCCGAATCCGCACGGAAGATCGGCATGAATTCGTAGAGCGAGGAGTTGTACAGGCCAGGGCTGCCGATCTCATCGATCAGCCCCTTGTTCATCGGCTCGCTCGATGGGTGCGAGTGGATGTTGACCAGGCCGGGCATGACCATGAGGCCACGCCCGCTGATCTCCTCCTCCGCCGGGCCGGCATAGCCGCGCCCGACGAAGGTGAGCGCGCCGCCCTCGAAGGCGACGTCGGCGTCGGGCAGGTAGATGTGCTGCTTGGTGCTTGCGTCCCAAGCCACGACGAGGTCCGCGTTGCGGATGACGGTTGCCATGGTCCCTGCCCTTTCGATTGCCTTAGCGCACGATCCGCATGTCCAGCGCCTTATAGACGCCGATGCCATACAGCCCATGCGCGCGGATGCCGGTCACGCGGTTGGAGAAGCCGACATAAAGATTCTCCCGCGCCGTGGTCAGCCAGGGCGCTTCTTCCGCCAGCTTGCGCTGGAGCAGAGCGAGCGCGCGGGCGCGCACGGCCGGATCCGTCGCGCTGCGGGCTTCGTCGAGCCAGGCATCGGTCTCAGCGTCGTTCCAGTTCATGCGGTTCGGGCTCGGCCGCGCGCGGCTGTGCCAGTAGAGCGCCAGCGCATCACCAGCGGAGAAGTAGGGATAGCTGAGGAAAACGGCATCGAATTCCTGCGTTGCCATCCGGCCCCAGGCGACCGTCGCATCGAACAGCTGGATGCGCATCTCGATGCCGACGCGGCGCAGCGCCTGCTGGATGATCTCACCCTGGCGCTGATTCTCCAACGTGTTGATGCCGTAGGTGAGGAAGCTGGCACGCTGGCCATCCTTCACGCGGACGCCATCGGTGCCCATGCGCCATCCCGCTTCATCCAGCGTGCGCTGCGCGGCGGCGACATCGAAGCGTGGCACCAGCGTGTCCGACTGCGCGTCATAGTCGAGCGTATTCGGGTTGACGATGTTCACCGCCGGCTGCGCATGGCCGAACCAGACGGCGCGGGTCAGCGCATTGCGGTCCACCGCCTGATGAATGGCGCGGCGGATCGCGCGGTCATTCATCACCGGCTTGTCCACCTTGAAGCCGAGGTAGTAGTCCCAGAAGTAATTGGGCTGGGTCACGATCGTCACGCTCGGCACGCGGCGGATGCTGTCGAGGGCCACGGGCGGGATGTACTGCGTCATATCCGCCTGCCCGGTCTGCAGGGCGGCGAGGCGCGCTGTGGCTTCCGGCACGACGCGCCAGACGATGCGCTCGACATGCGCGGGGCCGCGGTTTTCGTAGATCGGTGGACCCCAGCGATAGGTCGGGTGGCGCGTCAGCACGAGGTCGCTGCGTGGCGTCCAGGATGCCCAGCAATAGGGGCCCGTGCCGTTGAAGCCCTGCGCGCCGAAATTGTCGCCGAGGCGCTCCGTCGAGGTGCGGTCGATGATGCCGGCGAAGAACAGCGTGAGCTGCGACAGCAATTCGCTGAACGGCGCGTTGAGTTCGTATTCGACGGTATAGGCATCGACGGCGCGGATTTCCTTCACCGGCCCGGCGCGCCAGGCCACGGGGCTGCGCGTCGCGGGGTTGATCCAGCGATTGATCGAAAACACGACGTCATCCGCCGTCATCGGCTTGCCGTCGCAGAAGGTGACGTCGCGGCGCAGGAGGAAGGTGTAAGTCTTGCCGTCGGGCGAGACGGTCCAGCTTTCCGCGAGGCCCGGGCGAATGGTGCGGCCGTCCCAATCCATGCTGACCAGCGTATCGGTCATCATGCCCACCACCTCACCCGCGCTGCGGGCGGTGCTGCGGTGCAGGTCGTAGCGGTCCGCATCGATCTCCCGCAGGAAGACGGCGGTGTTGCGCGCGGTCTGCGCGGCCGCTGGCAGCCCGGCGCCGCCGGCGATGAGGGCCGCGGCGGTGAGGACCGCGCGACGGATGAAGCCCGTCTTCATGCTAATCTCCCTGTTGAACATCAGATGCGAAGCCTGGGGTCGAGCGCGTCGCGCAGCGCGTCACCGAGCACGTTGAAGGCGAGCACGATGACGAAGATGCCGACGGAGGGAATGACGCTGATATGCGGCGCGAAGAACAGGAAGGTGCGCCCCTGCGCCGCCATCGCGCCGAGTTCCGCGATCGGCGCCTGCGCGCCGAGACCGAGGAAGGACAAGGCCGAGCCCAGCAGGATGACCTGCCCGAAGCGTAACGTGGCGAAGACGAGGATGGGCGACAGGCAGTTCGGCATCAAATGCCGCCAGATCAGCCGCGCATCCCCCATGCCCTGCGCCCGCGCCGCCTCGATATAGTCGAGCCCGAGCACCACCAGCGCGGTGGACCGCGCGATGCGCGCCATCAGCGGCACCGTGGCGACGGCCAGCGCGATGACCACGGCCGTGACGCCCGGCCCGGCGATGGCCGCGATCGCCAGGCCGAACAGGATGGCGGGGAAGGACAGCATGATATCGGCCAGCCGCATCAGCAGCCCGTCGACAGGGCGGTAATAGGCGGCGCAGAACCCCATAGCGATGCCGAGCGCACCGCCGAAGCCAAGGCTCAGCGCGCCCATCATCAGGGTGACGCGCAGGCCGAACAGCATGCGGGACAGCATGTCCCGCCCCTGCCCATCCGTGCCGAGGAGATAGTCTCCCCCCGGTGGCTGCATGATCGCCATGAGGTCCGTCTCAAAGGGATCATAGGGCGCGATCCAGGGCGCCAGCAGGGCGGCGAGGATAGTCAGCGCCACCAGCGCCGCGGCAGCCGCCGCCGCGGGTTCGCGGAACAGGACGCGCAGCGTGGAAGGGCGCATCGGCGCTGTCACGGAGGTGCTCATGGTCTGCGCCACCGATTCAGCTCTCCGGTGCTCGGGGCCCCTGGCCCCTGCGCCCTGCGACCATCGGAAGCGCTCATCCCGCCCTCACCCGCGGGTCCAGCACGCCATACAGCAGGTCCACCGTCAGGTTCACCAGGATGAAGCCGAGCGAGAGGACGATGATGGTGCCCTGCGCCATCGGGAAATCCGAGGACAGGATGGCGCCCACCGCGAGCCTGCCGACCCCAGGCCAGGAGAAGACGGTTTCCGTCACCACCGCGCCACCGAGCAGGAAGCCGATCTGCAGGCCGATCAGCGTCACCACTGGCACCATGGCGTTGCGCAGCGCGTGGCGCAGCACGACCAGGTATTCCGGCAGACCATTCGCGCGCGCCGTCAGCACATGGTCAGCGCCCAGCACATTCAGCACCGCCGTGCGCGTCATCCGCGCCACGGGGCCGACGAAGACACCGCCGAGGGTGATGGCCGTCAGCGTGACGGCACGCAGCCCATCGACGGTCCAGAGCGGCCCCTGGCGCCCCGTGAAAGGCAGCAATTGCCACTGGAAGCCGACGAACCAGATCAGCACGAGGCCGAGGAAGAAGACGGGCACCGACACGCCGGCGACGCTGATCGCCATGACGCAGCGATCCAGCAGCGACCCGCGCCAATAGGCACCGACCGTGCCCAGCAGCAGGCCGAGCGGGATGGACCAGATCAGGCTCGCCAGCATCAATTCCAGCGTCGGCCCGATGGTGTTGCCGAGTTCCTGCGCGACGGAGACGTTGTTGATGATGGACACGCCAAGATCGCCCTGGGCGAGGCGACCCATATACAGGATGAACTGCAACCAGATCGGCTTGTCGAGGCCAAGGTCGCGGCGAATCCCCTCGATCACCTCGAGGCTCGCATTCGGGCCGGCGCGCACCACGGCGGGGTCCGTCGGCACCACCTGCATCAGCAGGAAGCCGACCAGCAGCACACCGAACATCACCGGCACCGCGAGCATAAGGCGCTGCACGGCATGACGCATCATGCCGGAAGCTCTCCATGCCGGTCGAAGATGGGAACGCCACCGCGCAGCGTCAGGTCCGCGCGCGTGTCGTGCAGGATCTCCTCCGGCGCACTCGCGAAAATATCGCGCGACAGGATGGCGAGGTCGGCAAGCATCCCGGGCTCCAGCGTGCCGCGCCGGTCTTCCGCGAACTGCGTGTAGGCGCCGCACCAGGTCTGGCAATGCACGGCCTGCTCCACCGTCAGCGCCTCCGCCGCGCCCATCACCGTGCCGCGATTGGTCTGCCGCGTGATCATGGTGAACAGGTTGATGAAGGGATCGACGGCGGAGACAGGGCAATCGGATGAAGCCGCGGGATGATGCCCTTCCTCCAGCCAGCTTCGCATGGGGTAGGCGGTCTCGCTGCGCGGCAGGCCGAGGTTGCGGATGTAGAGGTCGCCAAATTCATAGAGGAACACGGGCTGCGGCACCGGCAGGATTTCCCGGGCCTTCATGCGCCGCATCTGGTCGCGGTTGAGGAAGCCGCAATGCTCGATGCGGTGGCGCCGGCCGGCGAAGGGATGCGTCGCGCTGTCCGCGGCTTCCATGCCCGTCAGCACCTGCTCGATCGCGGCATCGCCGATGGCGTGGATATCAAGCTGCCAACCCTGCTCATGATACAGCTTCAGCAGGGCGTGGATCTTATCATCCGGGAAAGTGAAGACGCCGGTGCCACCGCCCGCGCTGGCGAGGTAGGGGTCGAAAAAGGCGGCGGTGAGCCCGCCGGCGCTGCCATCGGCGAAGACCTTCACCGCGCCCCAGCGCAGCATGTCGTCACCCTGGTTCGGCCGCAGCCCGGCCTCCCACGCCAGGCCCGCGATGCCCTCGGGGTTGCCGGCCAGCACGTTCCACATGCGCAGTGGCAGGCGCCCGGCGGCATAGGCGGTGCGATAGGCCACGACCTCCGCCAATTCAGCGATCATGCCGACATTCATGTCGGTCGCCGACGCGAAACCGAGGCCCGCGAGGTGCTTGCCCGCGCGTTCGATGGCCGCGACCATCGCCGCTTCATCCGGCGGCGGGATCACGTCCCGGATCAGGCGCATCGCCCGTTCCTGGAACAGGCCGGTCAGCGCACCGCCCTTGCGTTCGACGACGCCGCCCTCGGGGTCCGGCGTGTTGTGGCCGACGCCGGCCACGCGCATCGCGGCGCTGTTCGCCACGCCCATATGCCCGCAGGTGCGGACGATGAAAACGGGGTTGTCCGGAGCCGCCGCATCCAACTCCGCCGCTGTCGGGTGGCGGCCGATATCGAGTTCCGCGTGGTCATAGCCACGGCCGAGAACCCACGCCCCCTTCGGCGCTTCCTTCGCGGCATCGCGGATGCGGCGCAGCGTCTCCTCCAGCGTGCGGACCTGCTCCGCGCGGAGGTTCACACCGGCCAGCGCGAGGCCGTAGGGCAGCAGGTGCATATGCGCTTCGTTGAAGGCCGGGATGGCGACGCGCCCGGCCAGGTCGATCCGGCGCGCATCGGGGCTGGCGGCGGCGGTCACCTCCGCCAGGCTGCCCACGGCGAGAACCTTATCCCCGCGCAGCGCCACGGCCTCCGCGAAGCCGCCTTCCAACCCACGGAATACGCGGCCACCGGCGATCACGCTGTCCCGGGTCATGCCGTCCTTGTATCCTGCATACGCTTTGCTTCGCCGCCCCGCCTTGTTGACGAGACTGTCATTCGCGCCCGGCGCAGCGTCAACCCGATCCCGCGAATGCTCGATTGCGAAACCGGCGTCACCCGCCGATGATTGCGGCACAGGCAGGGGGAATTGATGCATGCGCAGGCGTTGGCTGGGTGCGGCGGTCGCCGCGACGATGTCCGTGATGGCGGGGGCGGCTGCGGCGCAGTCCACGCTGCGGGTTGTTCTGATCAACGATCTCGCCAGTCTGGACCCCGTCCAGTCCACCGCGGCCTTCGTCCGCAACCACGGCTTCATGGTCTATGACCAGTTGTTCGCGCTGGACAGCCAGGGCGTCGCGCGGCCGCAGATGGTGGACACCCACACGGCGAGCCCCGATGGGCTGCTGCACCGCTTCACGCTGCGCGACGGCCTCGCCTTCCATGATGGCCAGCCCGTGCGCGCAGCCGATGCCGTCGCCTCCATCCGCCGCTGGTCGCAGCGCGACATCGTCGGCCGGGCGCTGGCTTCCGCCACCGCCGCAATGGAGGTGGTGGATGAGAAGACCTTCACCATCCGCCTGTCCCGCCCCTTCGCGTTGGTGACCGAAGCCCTCGCCCGCCCGACCGCGAGCGCGCTGTTCGTGATGCCGGAACGCATCGCGGCGACGCCGGCGACGACGGCCATCACGGATGCCACCGGAAGCGGCCCCTTCATCTTCCAGGCGAGCCAGTGGCGCGTCGGCGATCGCGCCGTCTACACACGCAACGCCAACTACCGCCCGCGCAGCGAGCCCGCGGATGGACTGGCCGGCGGCAAGGTGGTGACGATCGACCGGCTGGAGTGGCTGGCCATGCCGGATGCCGCGACGGCGGCTGCGGCCCTGCAGGCCGGTGAGGTCGATTTCATCGAGCAACCCTCGCCGGACATCGTGCCGACGCTGGAGCGCAACCGGAACATCCGCACCATGGCGCTGAACCCCGTGGGGTTCATGGTGTGGCTCCGCATCAACCACACCCAGCCGCCCTTCAACAACCCGGCGGCGCGCCAGGCGCTGCTGCACCTGATCAACCAGCAGGAAGTGCTGCAGGCCATCGGCGTGCGGCCGAGCGAGCAGGTGCCCTATTGCCCCGCCTATTTCTTCTGCGGCACGCCGCTGGAAAGCAGCGCCGGCGCGCAAGGTCTGCGGGAGGCGAATGTGGAACGCGCCCGCACCCTGCTGCGGGAAGCCGGGTACAGCGGCCAGCGCGTGGTGTTCATGAACGCCGCCGACAGCCCCATCAACAACGCGGCGACTCTGGTGATGGCGCAGGCCTTCCAGCGCGCCGGACTGAACATGGACGTGCCGGCGATGGACTGGGCGACGGTGACGCAGCGGCGCAACCGGCGCGAGCCCGTCGAGCAGGGCGGCTGGAATCTGTTCGTCACCGTGGCGAATGTGCTGGATGGGCAGAACCCGCTGACCAACCTCTACCTCGCCAGCCCCTGCGAAGGCGGGCTGACGGGCTGGCCCTGCGACCAGCAGTTGGAAGACCTCCGCCGATCCTGGTGGGAGGAGAATGACCCGGCGAAGCGGCAGGAGATCCTGCATCGCGTTCACGCCCGCGCCTATGACGTGCTGCCCTACATCAATGCCGGGCAGTTCCGCACGCTGGCGGCGCATCGCACGAATGTAGAAGGGCTGCGGGCGACGACGGTGCCGGTGTTCTGGGGCGTGACGAAGCGCTGAGGCCAGCGCGCCTTGTTGCATGCGGGTGGGGGTCTCCCCTCACCCAACCCTCTCCCCGCTGGGGAGAGGGCTTTTCCAGTTTAGATCGGGTCGCGCACCAGCGGGCTGGTGGAGCAATGGATGCCGCCGCCACCGAGGCCGACGCGGTCATACTCCACGAGCCGGACGGAAATGCCTTCGCGGTCCAGCGCCGCCTGCGTGCGGGGGCTGACGCGGTCGCTCATGATGACGCGGCCGGGCGCGATGGCGAGGCAGTTCACGGTCCAGGAGGGATCCTCATGGTTCACCGGAATCATGCGGATGCCGAGGCGCTTCAACTCCTCCATGAAAACGAAGGGCAGCATGGAGGGATTCACGATGGCGACGTCGTGGTGGATCATCACGAAACCGCCGTCGATATGCAGGCGATAGCCGGGGATCTGCACGCGGATCAGCCGCGTGCCCTGCACCGCCAGCACCTCCTCCAACTGCCGCGCACCTTCCTCATTGACGCGGGAGGAAACGCCGACGACGGCGACATCGGGGCGGATATAGGCGAAGCTGCCGCCCTCCATCAGGCCGGTGCCGTGGATGGTGCGCAGGATCGGCATGCCGATGGCGGCGAGCGTCTCCGTCACCGGCGCTTCCTCCCCACGCCGGATGCGCGGGCCCATGCGCGTGACGATGGCGCCGCCCTTGATGCCGATGCAGCTATCCCGCGTATAGATGGATTTGTGCCGGCCGGCGGCGGCGCGCTTGAGATACACGACATCCACCCCTTCCTCCCGCAGCACGGCGGTCAGCGCATCGTGCTGGGCCTGCTGTTCCTCCAGCGTCGGGCGCTGGTTGCCACGCCAATAGGCGCCGGTCGTGGGGTCACCGAAGGCGTTGAGTTCGGCGATGTGCGGCAGCGTGTCCACCACGCGCATCTCCTCGCCGGGGCGATACATGAGGACGACGCGGAGGCGCCCGATATCGGAATTGCAGCCCCACTCGCGGCCCCAGCCGGATACTTGCTCGGAGGCGCTCTCGAAGGCGGGCTCGGGCTCGCTGGCGAAGCGCTCGATCAGCATATTGTAGCGGTGGTCGAATTCGCTCATCGCGAAACTCGGGGGCGTCTTGCTCATCGGCGTTTCCTCAGGCGTCGCGGCGCTTGCGCAGCGCCAGGTCCAGCAGCAGCAGCAGCATGGTGAACACCACCAGCAGCACGGCGACGGCGGCCATGGCGGGGTCCAGATTCTCGTTGATGCCGTCCCAGATCCGGCGCGGCAGGGTGAACACGTCGCGCGACGCGATGAACAGCACCATCACCAGTTCATCCCAGCTATGGATGAAGGCGAAGATGCCACCGGAGACGATGCCCGGCGCGATGCGCGGCAGGATCACCCAGCGCAAGGTCTGCCCCAGGCTCGCCCCCATGCCGCGCGCCGCCTGTTCGAGGCGTGGGTCGAAGGCGGCGAGTGCGGTGGAGACGGTGATCACCACATAGGGAATGCCCGTCACCCCATGCGCCAGCGCCACGCCGAGGAAGCGGTCCAGCAGGTCCAGCTTCGCGAAGTAGCGATAGAGCCCGATGGCATAGACGATGGACGGGATGATGATCGGCAGCAGCATCAGCGCGCGGATCAGCTCGGTGGACCGCCGCGACAGCCGCCAGCAGCCGATGGCGCAGAGCGTGCCCGCGGTGACGGCGATGGCTGTGGCGGCGATGGCGATCAGGAAGGATTGCCAGATCGAATGCAGCCACTCCGGGGAGCTGAGCACCGTGGCGTAGTGCCGCAGGCTCAGCGTTTCCTGCGGCAAGGACAGGAAGCGCTGGTCCGTCATCGAGACCGGGATGACGATGCTGATCGGCAGCAGCAGATAGAGGGCCACGGCCCAGGCGGCGGCGATGGTCCATCGGCCGGGGCGATGGTTGTTCTCCATCCCTCAGGCCCCCGCGCCGAAGACGCGCCGGAGATCGACGATGCGGGAGAAGATGGCCAGCGTGGCGAGGATGGCCACCACCAGCACCGTCGCCATCATCGTCCCCAGCCCCCAGCGGATGAGGTCGAGGATCTGCAACCCGATCCACTCCGCCACCATCAGCGTCTTGCCGCCGCCGAGAATGGCGGGCGTGATGTAGAAGCCGAGGGAGAAGATGAAGACCAGCACGCCGGAGGCGATCAGCCCGGGCAGCGACAGCGGCAGGAAGACGCGGCGGAAGATGGTGAAGCGCGGCGCGCCCAGGCCGCGGGCGGCGGCGAGCAATCGCGGGTCGATCTCCCTCATGCTGGCCAGCAGCGGCAGCACGGCATAGGGCACCATGTAGTGCACCATGCCGACGACGATGCCGAATTCGTTCCAGACGAGTTGCAAGGGCTCCGTGATCACGCCGGTTTCCATCAGCGCGTTGTTCACCAGCCCCTGCCGGCGCAGCAGCGTCACCCAGGCGAAGGCGCGCACGAGCACGCTGATCCAGAGCGGCACCAGCACCGCCAGAATCCACCAGCGCTGCGCCGCCTGGCTGGCGAGTGCGATGCGATAGGCCAGCACATAGCCCAGCAGCAGCGCGAGCGCCGTGGTGATGACGCAGATGCGCAGCGTCGTCAGGATGACGCGCTGCACGCTTTCGCTGGTGAACAGCCTTTCGTAGTTGCCGAGGCCGGGCGTCGGCTCGGTGAAGGAAATGGCGAGGACCTGGAGGATGGGCGCGACGTAGAAGGCCGTCATCAGCAGGAAGGCCGGCAGGATCAGCAGCCACCATCCGGCATCGCGGGATCGCATCACGCGTCGTCCTGCACGGGCACGCTGGCCGCGCTGCTCCAGCCGAGGCGAACGGCAAGGCCTTCCTTGGGGGCGATCGGCGCCTGCCAGGTCGGCAGCGCCACGCGCAGCGGGCCGAGATCCCGCACGTCGACCGTCAACTGGTAGCCGGCACCGAGATAGGACCAGGCGGTGATGGTGCCGGTGACGCTGTTCTCCGCCGTCTCATCCTCCGTGAGCAGGGCGATCTTCTCCGGCCGCAGGCTGAGCAGGACGCGGCTGCCATGGGCGGGGCGGTGGTGTTCATCGCCGGCCTGCACCAGCTGCGTGGCGCCGGCCGCCAGCACGAAGCCGCCCGGCACGCTTTCCCCGACGACACCCTGAAGGAAATTCGATTTGCCGAGGAAATCCGCGACGAAGCGGGTGCGCGGGTGCTCATACAGCAGCGCCGGCGCGCCTTCCTGGATCAGCTTGCCGTGGTTGAGGATGGCGACGCGGTCGGAGAGCGAGAGCGCTTCCTCCTGGTCATGCGTCACATTGACGAAGGTGCGGCCGACGCGGCGGTGCAGCGCCTTCAGCTCCTCCTGCAACTCCGCGCGCAGCTTCTTGTCCAGCGCCGAGAGCGGTTCATCCAGCAGCAGGAGGTCAGGGTTGAAGACCAGCGCGCGGGCCAGCGCCACGCGCTGCTGCTGGCCACCGGAAAGCTGGCGCGGCAGGCGCTCGGCGAAGCCCGTGAGTTGCACGAGATCGAGCGCCGCGCGCACCTTCTCCTCCCGCTCGGCGGTGCCCATCTTGCGGACGCGCAGCGGGAAGGCGACGTTCTCGGCCACCGTCATATGCGGGAACAGCGCATAGCCCTGGAACACCATGCCGAAGTCGCGCCGTTCCGGCGGCAGCGGCGTGATGTCCTTGCCATCCAGCAGGATCGCGCCCTCGGTGGGCACCACGAAGCCGGCGATGCACATCAGGATGGTGGTCTTGCCGCTGCCGGAAGGGCCGAGCAGCGTCAGGAACTCCCCGCGCTCGACGCGGAGCGACACATCCTGCACGGCGGTGAAATTGCCGTAGCGCTTCGTGAGCCCTTGCAGCGACAGGGCATGTGCGGTGGCCGACATGGTCAATCCTTGTAGTCCGGCTGCTCTCGGTCGAGCTTGCGGCGCAGCGCCTGCCAGGGCAACCAGCCCTTGGTCGGGCCCGTGTCGAACAGGCGCTGGGTGCGGGAGACCGCCTCCGCCGGAGCGATGGCGAGCGGCGCGCCGGAGGATTGCGCGGCGAGCTGGATGCGGCAGGACTGCTCCAGATAGTACATCCAGTAGAAGGCCTCCGCGACGCTATGCCCCACGGTGAGCAGGCCGTGGTGGCGGAGGATCATCGCGGGCTTGTCGCCGAGGTCCCGCACCAGGCGTTCGCGCTCGGACAGGTTTTCCTCCGTCGCGACGCCTTCATAGTCATGCAGCGCGACGCGGCCGATGAATTCCATCATCATCTGGTTCAGCGGCAGCAGCGTGTCCCGCTGCGCGGCCACCGCCATGCCGGCAAGGGTATGCGTGTGCATCACGCAATTCGCATCCTCCCGCCCGCAATGCACGGCGGAATGGATGACGAAGCCGGCGGGGTTGACCGGCCAGGTGGTGGGCTGGCGCGGCGCGCCTTCGGCATCGACGAGCACGAGGCTGGAGGCCGTCACTTCCTCGAACAGCAGCCCGTAGGGGTTGACCAGGAAGCGATGTCCCTCCCCCGGCACGCGGACGGACAGATGCGTGAAGACCAGATCCGTCATGCCGAACAGCGCGACGAGGCGATAGGCGGCGGCCAGATCCTCCCGCAATTCGCGCTCGGTCGGCACCCTATCCGGGTCGGGGCGCACCGGCGGCGGGGGAAGCGGCAAGTCAGTAGCCCCGCGCGTGGTCGTAGGTGTTCGACAGCGCCTCGCCCCGCTCGAAGGCCGCGATCATCCGCGCGACATGCGCGCCGCGTTCGCTGCGCGGCGGCAGGCTGGCGACATGGGAGGTCACGAACAGCTTCGGATGCACCCAGGCCGGGTCTTCCGGCGGCAGGGGTTCCTCCTCGAACACGTCGATCACGGCGCCGGAAAGCCTGCCAGTATCGAGCGCCGCCCGCACATCCGGCATCACCTGCTGGCTGCCGCGGCCGACATTGATGAGGCCCGCGCCATGCTTCATCCGGTCGAACAGGGGTTTCGCGAGAATGCCGCGGGTTTCCGGTGTTGCCGGCAGCAGGCAGACCAGCGTGTCCGTGGCTTGCAGGAAGGCGTCCAGCTCCGCCTCCCCGACGAAGGACCGCACGCCGGGCACTTCCTTGCGGGAGCGCGACCAGCTGATGACGGGGAAGCCCACGCCTTGCAGCATCCGCGCCGCCATCGCGCCCATATGGCCGAGGCCCATGATGCCGATGGTGGTCTCCGGCGCGGTCTTCTCGGGGTCAAAATTGTCCCAGCGGCGCTCGGCCTGGGCGATGGCGAGGCGCCGTGCGTCCTTCAGCAGCGACAGCGCCGACCAGGTGACGAATTCGCCCATGCGCTGCGCCGAGCCCGGGGTGGCCATCCGCACCAGCGGAATATGGCGCGGCAGGTCGGGGTCGCGCGTGATGAAATCCACCCCCGCGCCACTGCCGAAGATGACGCGGAGATTGGGGAAGCGGGCCAGCCGCCCCGGCTCCGGGTCCCAGACCAGAACATAGTGGACGGCGGCGGGATCGACTGTGGGGTCGTCCCACCACCGCAGGGAGAGGCCCGGCGCGTGGGGGGCGATGTGGCGCTGCCATTCCGGCAACGCCGCCTCGCCCCCCGATTTTACGAGGAGAATTGAACCCGCCACGCGGCCTCCGGCATGCTGCAATGCAGCGAGACTGCCTTCAGCCCGTGACCATGTCGATATAGTCGGCATTGGCCTGGGCATAGACGCCGCCCCACCAGCTGCCGTTCTGCGCGACCTGCACGGCGGCATTGGCCGGGTCTGTCGGGTTGAAGCGCTTGAAGTCGGCCGGCACCAGCGCGGCGGCGCGCGGGTTGGTCGGGCCGTTGCCGAGGAACTTCAGCAGTTCCACCTGCGCTTCCGGGTTGGACAGCATGGAGGCGAGCAGCTTCTGCACCATCTCCCCGCCCGGGTTGCCGCGCGGGCTGACGAAGATGCCGGGCTGCAGGATGCCCTGGTTCCAGATGAACTTGAACCGGCCGTTGCTCTCGGCTTCCAGCACCTTGGCGCGGGTGTGCCAGATCTGGCCCATCACCGCCTCGCCGGTGCGGATGAACTGCTCCGATTCGGAACCGCTGTTCCAGAAGACGCAGTTGCGGCGGATCTCCCGCACCTTGGCGATGCAGGCGCGGATATCGAGGGGGTAGAGGTCCTTCGCATCCTTCCCCAGCGCCATCTGCGCCGCATCCAGCGCGCCCGCGGCATCACGCCGCAGCAGGCGGGTGCCGGGGAATCGACGCAGATCCCAGAAATCTGCCCAGCTCGTCGGCGTGCCATTGGGGAATTTCGTGCTGTCATAGACCAG
>CANJXD010000025.1 GCA_947478535.1 Acetobacteraceae bacterium | reverse complement strand
CGCCGAATGCCGCACGGCCGGCGCGCAACGCCCTGCCGCCGGAACAGCCGACCTTCCTGCCGATCGAGGGCGAGGGATGGCATCAGATTCCCGTGGGGCCGGTCCATGCCGGCATCATCGAGCCCGGGCATTTCCGATTCACCGTGCAGGGCGAAATGGTCGTCCGGCTGGAACAGCGGCTGGGCTATACGCATAAGGGCACGCTGGCCCTGATGACCGGCAAATCGCCCCGCACCGCCGCCCGCTTCGCCGCCCGACTTTCCGGTGACACGACCGTGGCGCATTCCCTGGCCTTCGCGGAGGCCGCCGAAGCCGCGACCGGCACAACGCCACCGCCCCGCGCGACCTGGCTGCGCGCCGTGATGCTGGAGCAGGAGCGGATTGCGAACCACCTGAGCGACTGGGGCTTCATCTGCAACGACGCCGCCTTCGCCTTCCCCCACGCCCGCTGCGGCCTGCTGCGGGAAGGCGTGCTGCGCGCCAATGCCCTGGCCTTCGGCCACCGGCTGATGATGGACCGCGTCATCCCCGGCGGCCTCGCCATGGACATCCTGGCTGGCGGCCCCGCCGCCATCCTGGCCGCGCTGGCCGCGGTGGAAGCGGAAATCCCGAGCCTCATCGCCATCTATGACAGCCATGCGAGCCTGCAGGACCGCGTCGTCGGCACCGGGTTCCTGCGGCCCGAACTGGCTGCGCGCTTCGCGGCCGGCGGGGTGGTGGGCCGCGCCTCCGGCCGGGGGTTCGACGCGCGCGTGGCCCTGCCGCAGGCGCCCTATGATACGCTGCGGCCTTCCCTGGTGACCCGGATGGAAGGCGATGTCGATGCGCGCGTGCGGGTGCGCATCGCCGAATTGGAAGCCAGCATCGCCCTGGTGCGCGCCGCCCTGGGTGCCGCACCGGACGGTGAGATCCATGGCTCCCTGCCGCAACGCGGCGGCGAGGGCATCGGCATCGTCGAGGGTTTCCGCGGCGAGATCGTCACCTGGATGGCGCTGGATGGCGGCGGGCTGATCCGCGCCGTCTTCCCCCGCGACCCGTCCTGGCTGCAATGGCCGCTGCTGGAAGCGGCGATCGAGGGCAACATCGTCGCCGACTTCCCGCTGTGCAACAAATCCTTCAACTGTTCCTATAGCGGGGTCGATCTGTGAGGCGCCGTCACTCTGGATGGGGCGCAGCGTGAGTGGCCGCTACCCCACCCAGTCCGGGGAGGCGCAGGGGGCCAGCGGCTTCTTCACCGTCACCGTGGTCCGCCCAGGCCCCGGCCGCGGCATCATCGAGCATTGGGCCTATGAGGACCGGGCCCATGCGCTGGACGATATCGCCTGGATCGCGGAACGCGTGCCGCCCGGCACGGAGCTGCAGTTGAAGGACCCGGAAGGCAACGACCTGATGCGACTGGTGAGGACGGCATGAGGGGATTCCGCAAGCTTCTCTGGCCGAGGCTGGTGGCCGGCCTAGCCGGCAGGCCGGTGACCGATCCCGCCGTGGAACCGCCGGAGGAAGTGGTCGCAGCCCTCGCCCAACGGCTGGACGCAACGGCCCGCACGCGACTTGGGCGGAGCCTGGCGATCCGCGAGGTCGATGCCGGGTCCTGCAATGGCTGCGAGCTGGAAGTGAATGCCATGGCGGGCGTGCTGTATGACCTGGAACGCTTCGGCCTGCGCTTCGTCGCCTCCCCCCGCCATGCCGATATCCTGCTGGTCACCGGTCCGGTTACGCGGAACATGCGCGAAGCCCTGGAACGCACCCGCGCCTGCACGCCCGAGCCCTGCTGGATCGTGGCCGCCGGGGATTGCGCGGCAGATGGCGGGGTGTTCAAGGGCAGCTATGCCGTGGAGGGTGGCGTCGCCCCCGTGCTGCCTGTGGACCTGGTGATTCCAGGCTGCCCGCCGACGCCGATGCAATTGCTGGAAGGCATGCTGGCGCTGCTGCAGGCGCAGGACCCGCCGAAGCGGACCCTGGCCGGCGCGGCCTCGGAACCCCGGGCGGAACCGCCGCCGGGGTAGCGGCCCTTTACTCGAAGCGGCCGGCTACTCGAAGCGGCCGGCTACTCGAAGCGGCATGCCTCGTCGAAGGAAAGGCGCGGGCCGCGCTGGTAGGTGGCGGAGGGAATGCCGTAGCCGAGATTGACCAGGAAATTGGATTTCCAGCGCGTGCCGGCGAAGAACAGGCTGTCCACCTGATAGTTGTCGAAGCCGCTCATCGGCCCCGCATCCAGCCCGAGCGCCCGCGCGGCCAGGATCAGATAGGCACCCTGCAAGGTGCCGTTGCGGGACGCCGTGGCATCCGCCAAGGCTGGGTTGTCGGCGTACCAGCCGCGCAGATCATGCTGGGGATAGAGAAAGCTGAACTTGTCATAGAAGGTGGCGTCATGCGCGACCACGCAGACCACCGGCGCCATCATCGCCTTTTCGATGTTACCGGGTGACAGCGCCGCCTTCAGCCGCGCCTTGCCCTCATCCGTGCGGATGAACAGGAACCGCGCGGGGGAGGAATTGGCCGAGGTCGGGCCGAACTTCAGGAGGTTGTAGAGATCCTCCAGCTTCTGGTCCGGCACCGGCCGATCCTGCCACCGCGTATGCGTGCGCCCTTCCCGGAACAGCCGGTCCAGCGCCACATCATCCAGCGGGCCGTAGCGGCTGGGGATGGCGGGGGTGGGCGCCGGAGGCACCGGCACGGGGGCGTCCGTGACGGCGGGGGCGCTGTCGGGGGGCGTATCGGTCATGGCGCGCAGCGGCTCCGGCGGTCAGTGTCTCGCCATGCCGAATAGGCCGGCGCGAGGCGCCGGCCAAGCGGGGGAGCAAACGGAGCGATTAAGCGGGGCGGATCAGGCCTCGACCTGTTCGACCCGCAGCACTTCCGGCACGTAGTGGCGCAGCATCGTCTCCACCCCATGCTTCAACGTGGCGCGGGAGGAGGGGCAGCCGCTGCACGCACCCTGCATGCGCAGCAGCACCACGCCTTCGCGGAAGCCCTTGAAGACGATATCGCCGCCGTCGCCGGCCACGGCCGGGCGCACGCGAGTATCCAGCAATTCCTTGATCTGGGCGACAATCTCGCCGTCCGCCGCCTCGAAATCCTCCTCCTCCGCATCGTCCTGCCCATCCATGGCGGGCAGGCCGGAGAGGTAGTGCTCCATCACCGCGCCGAGCACGCGGGGCTTCAACGCCTGCCAATCCGCATCCTCGGTCTTGGTGACGGTGACGAAGTCATTGCCCAGGAAGACGCGCGCGACATCGCCGACGGCGAAGATGCGGGTGGCGAGGTGGCTGCGGCCCTCGGCGTCCGTGGAGGTGGTGAAATCCGCCGTCCCGCGCCCGGCCATGACGTCTCGGCCTGGCAGGAACTTCAGGGTGGCGGGGTTGGGTGTGCCTTCGGTCTCGATGAACATGGTGCTCGCGGTTCCGCGTTTCTGGCGATACCAGACCTATGTGGTCCTTTTTGCTGCCCGGTGCAACGGGCGCCCCGACCTGGCGGAGGGAGAACTACGTCACCCGTTCCAGCTCGGCGTCGCTCATCGCGCCGGGCACCACCGTCATCGGCACGGACAGCTTCGCGGCGTAGCGCCCGGTCAGGGCCTGGATCAGCGGGCCGGGGCCGGAACCGCCGGTGGCGCTCGCCAGCACGAGGATGGAGATGCGCGGATCCTCCTCCAGCAGCGCCAGCAATTCGTCCCGCGCCTCCCCTTCCCGGATCAGCAGGATGGGCAGGCCGCCGGTGATCTCGTGCACCTCCGCCGCGAGGCCGGAGAGCATCCGCTCCGCTTCCTCACGCCGTTCCTCCGCCAGCATGGCGCCGACACCGGCCCACTCGACCTGGCCAGCGGGCTCGATCACCCGCAGCAGCGCCACGCGCCCGCCGGATTTCTTCGCCCGGAGTGCCGCGTAGCGGAGCGCCACGCGCCGTTCCGCGCTGTCATCGACCACGACCAGGAAGACCCGGTCCCGCCGCGCCCGTGCCGAGGCTTCCGCTTCGTCCATCATCCCCTCCGGAACAACACGCTGCCGAGCCAGCCCGCGAAGGCCGCCATGATGATGCAGGCCAGGCCGTAGAGCACGGGCTGGTCCCGCGCGATATCGGCGATCCAGGCCGCGGTGCCGCTGCGGACCACATCGAGGCGCAACTCCTGCCGGGCCACAACCCGGTGGTTCCGCACCAGCATGACTTCCACCTGATAGGCCCCGGTGGCGACGGTGGCGGGCAGCGGCAGCCGGGCATGGAACAGCCGGCCACCGGAAACCTCGATCGGCCGCGCCTGATCCACCCAGAGACCCGCATTCTGCTTCAGCCCCGCCAAAGCGGAGCGGAATTGCGGCCCCCGCGCGCCCAGTTGCACCAGTGGCAGCATATCGAGGCCGAGGCGAAGGTCGGAGCGTTCGACATCATCCAGCAGCACCGGCAGGGGGCTGGTCGCGGCCAGGGCCCAATAGGTCGGCACCCGATTGAAGCGGGCCGCGGGACCATTGATCCAGAAGCCCAGCACCGAGACTTTCTGGCGCACGACCATCGATGTCATCGGCCCGGTGGCCCGCACCACCACCTCGTCCCCCTCGGCGCCGATCAGCCGTTCCGTGGCGCCGAAGACCAGGATCTCCCCGCCTGTGAAGGCGGTGGTCACCTCGATGCGGCGCAGCGACAGCTCCGCCGCCAGGGACGGTGGCGCGACGGGGGTGGCCGGCGCCTGCGCCGCGGCGGGCAAGGCCAACAGCAGGATGGCGAGACAGGACAGCCAGAACCTCACGGCAAGGGGCGCCTCAAGGCACGGGGCCGATGACGAACAACTGTTCCGGTACCCGCAACAGGTCCCACAGCAGGGCCAGCGCGACGCTGAGCACGAGGGCGCCGAGCAGGACCCGGGTTTCCTCGCCGCGCAGCTTGCCACCCATGGCGGCGCCAAGCTGCGCGCCGATGACGCCACCGGCCAGCAACAGGACCGTCAGCACGATATCGACGCTGCCGACCTGGATGGCCTGCAGGAAGGTGACATTGGCGGTGACGAAGACGACCTGGAACAGCGAGGTGCCAATGACCACCGCCGTCGGCATGCCGAGCAGGTAGATCATCGCCGGCACCAGCATGAAGCCGCCGCCCACGCCCATCACGGCGGACAGCACGCCGATGGAGAAGCCGATGACCAGCGGCGGGATCACGGAGATGTAGAGCCGCGACTTGCGGAACCGCATCTTGAACGGCAACCCATGCATCCAGAGATGCTCATGCAGGCGGCGCGGCCGGGCCCGCCGGCGGCGCAGGATGGCGGTGACGCTTTCCCTGACCATCAGCGCGCCGACGGTGCCGAGCACCACGACATAGAACACCGCGACCGCGAGATCGACTTGCCCCGCGCGACGTAGCCAAGCGAACAACTGCACGCCAAGCAGCGAGCCCACGAAGCCACCGATCAGCAGCACCGTCCCCATGCGGAGATCGACATTGCCGCGCCGCCACTGCGCGATGAGGCCGGAGACGGAGGCACCGAGCGTCTGGTTCGCGCCGGAACCCACCGCGACGGAGGAAGGGATGCCGATCAGGATCAGCACCGGCGTCAGCAGAAAGCCGCCACCCACGCCAAACAGGCCCGAGAGCCAGCCCACGCCGAAGCCGATGCCCAGCAGCAGCAGGGCATCCACGGACATTTCGGCGATCGGCAGATAGACCTGCATCGCGGTGGGGCATACCCGGATGGGGTGGCGGGAATGCGGCGGTTTGGACCTGTCATGCCAGTGCCGCAAGCGCGAGACCGGAAAAAATCCGGCTTTCGGCGCTACCTGTGAACGGCCTCTCCGGATCACTCCCTCTGGTCAGTCCCTCTGGCCAGTCCCTTTGGTCAGTCCCTTTGGGCGAGATAATGCGCGAGGGCGGCGATCTCGGCATTGGTGATGCCATAGACGGCGCCGTTCATCTGGGTATCCGCGGCGGCCCGCCGCCCGTCCCGATACTCCGTCATCGTACGCGCCAGAAAATCCTCCCTCTGGCCGGCGATGCGCGGGATCTGGTTGCGACCGCGGAAATCCGGCAGGTGGCAAACCCCGCAGTACCGCGGCCCGACCAGTGCCTCCCCGGCCGCGAACAGCGCCGCGTCGCGCGGCCGCCGGTCATCCGGCGGGCCTGGCGGCAGCCCTGTGAAGAAGGCTGCGAGGTCCTCGATGTCCTTGTCCGGCAGATTGGCGGCGAAGGCCGTCATCGCCGGTACGTCGCGCAGCCCCTCCCGGAACAGGATGAGCTGGAGCGTGATGAAATCGGCCGGCTGCCCCGCGAGGGAGGGGATGCCCTCCATCTGGCTGCGCCCATCCGCGCCGTGGCAATTGCTGCAGGCATGCGCCGCGAGGCTGGCGCCACGCCGCGCATCCTGCGCCATGGCGCCGCCCGAGAGGCCGAGAAGAAGTGCTGCGGCCAGCAAGGCCGCCGCCGACAAGCGCCAGGGGATCACTGGCGATAGGTGATGCGGTAGATCGCGCCCATCTGCTCATCCGCCACGAGCATCGAGCCATCGCGCAGCACCTGCACATCGACCGGACGGCCGAGGAAGCGCTGGTTCGCGTCATCGCGCAGCCCGGACATGAATTCCTCGACCGCCGTCACATTGCCCTGCGCGTCGATCTTCGCCAGCACCACGTCGAAGCCGGTCAGGCGCGAGCGGTTCCACGATCCGCGGCGGGCGATAAAGATCTGGTTGCGGTACTGCTCCGGGAACATCGTGCCGGTGTAGAAGCGCATCCCGAGGGCCGCGACATGCGGGCCGAGCAAAGCGGCGGGCTGGGAGAACTCGGAGCAGTTGCGCCCCGCATTCTCCTGCGGATCGGCCCAGGCGCCGACGCAGAAGGGATAGCCGAAATCCTCGCCGACGCGGCGCACGCGGTACAGCGTGTCATCGGGGCTGTCATCGCCCGCCCAGTCGCGGCTGTTGTTGCTGGCCCACAGCTCCCGCGTGATCGGGTGATGCGCCATGCCGACGCTGTTCCGCACGCCCCGCGCCTCGACCCGCCGGTCGCTGCCATCGGGGTTGAAGGAGACGAGCAGCGCGAAGCGTTCGCGGTCGATGCTGCAGATGTTGCAGGGCGCGCCGACGTTTGTGTAGATCCGCCCATCCGGCCCGAGGGTTGCGAATTTCCAGAAATGATTGCCGCCGTGATCGGCGTCGTTCGGCAGGCCGAAGGCCGCCGTCATGTCCACGGGTGCGGGGATATTATCGAGATTGGCTTCGATATTGTCGTAGCGCAGCACCCGGTTCAGCGCGATGACATAGAGGCTGTTGCCCACCATCACGATACCGTTCGGATTGTTCAGCCCCTGAGCGATGGTGCGGGTGCGCGTCGTGCCATCGGCGTTGCGCGTGATGGCATAGACCCGGCCGATGGCGCGGGTGCCGGCGAAGACCGTGCCGTTCGGTCCTTCCGCCATCATGCGTGCGCCGGGGATGCCATGGGCGAAGACGGCGGCGGAAAACCCGGCCGGCAGGCGCAGCGCGCCAATCGGAAGCTGGTCCTGCGGCGTCACCGTCAGGCGCGGCGCATGCGGGGCGAGGGTCGAGCCGTCCGGCCGGCCGATCGCCCAGCCGGGCACGGGGGGCGCGGGCTGCGCCACGGCGGGCGCCAGGCAAGGCACCGTGAAAAGCGCAGCCAGGAAGCTGGCTACCGCGAACGTCTTGCGGACCATGTCTCTCTCCCATCCGGCCCGCTCATGATCCGGCGGCCAGGGGGCAAGATTGCTGCAAGCGCAACACGCCTGGCAAGAGCGTCCCGCAGCGGCTCAGCTTGCCGTGGCGGGTGCCAGGCGGCCGATGAACTGGATCGGCCCGGTCGGCCGCCCGATCGGCGACCCGCCCGGCGGCTCCAGCGTGATCTCGATCAGCATGCCCGGGGAGGGCCGGATCGTCGTGGGGCGCACGGTGATGCGGCCATCGGCGGGGATCAGGCCGAGCGAGGTCGGTGCCGTCGCCCCCTGCGGCAGCGCCCACAATTCCAGCACCCGGTCGGCGGGCGCCGGGCGCGTGTTCAGCGAGGCGAGGCGGATCCCCTGCCCATCGGCCTCGACCAGCCAGGCCGGCTGTTCGCGATCGGTCAGCAGCACGGTCATCAGCCGGGCTTCCGGCACCGGCCGCAGCAGCAGGATGGCGGCGAGGCCCGCCGCGACGGCGGACGCCCCCAAGGCCCCGGCGCGCCATGGCTCCAGCAGGCGCCGCCACCACGGCGCGGCAGGCGCGCTCCGAGTGGGGTCGAGCCGCGCCTCGATGCGGGCCCAGAGACCGGGCGGCGGCGCTTCCTGCGGCGCCAGCACCGCGAGGGGCGCCAGCCTCGCATCCCACCGCGCCACCGCCTCGCCCAGGGCCGCATCAAACGGCAGGGCGGCGGCGACCGCGGCGGCCTCCCGCGCCTCCAGCGTGCCGAGGACGTATTCGCCGGCCAGCGCGTCCCGGTCTTCGTCGGTCATGCTCATGCCAGGCACTCCCGCAGCCGCAGCAGGCCGCGACGGATCCAGGCCTTCACCGTACCCAGCGGCAGATCGAGCTGGGCGGCGATCTGCGCGTGGCTCAAGCCATGCACGAAGGCGAGGACGATGCCGCGGCGGTTGCGTTCCTCGAGCGCCGAAAGACATTCGCGCAGCCGCGCGCCCTCGGCTTCGGCGGCAATGCGATCCAGCGCATCCGCCTCCACCGGTGTATCGCCAAGGCCGGGGTCATCGGTCGGAATCTCCCGCCCCCGCGCACGGGCGAGGTCGAGTGCGGCGTAGCGGACGATCGCGGCCAGCCAGGCTTCCGCGCTGCCACGGCTGGCGTCGAACTGCCCCGCGCGGCGGGCGATGTTGAGGAAGGCGTCCTGAAGCGCATCCGCCGCCGCGTCGCGGTCCCGCAAGATGGCGTTGGCCACCCCGAAGAGCCGGACGGATTGCCGTTCATAGACCGAGCGCAAGGCCACGCGATCGCCCCCGGCGACGGCGTTCAGCAGCGGGGCGAGATCGGTGGCAACATCCATGCGGGATGGAGCATGGCGATGCTTGGCTTGCGCTTCAACCCCGGTGTCGTCAGCTCAGGTCTCGAGCATCCGCCGCAGAAGCTCGACATCCTCGGCGAAGGCGGCATCGGCCTGCATCAGTTCCGCCACCCGGCTGACCGCGTGCATCACCGTGGTGTGGTCGCGCCCGCCAAAGCGGCGGCCGATTTCCGGCAGGGACCGGCTGGTGAGCTGCTTCGCCAAGTACATCGCCACCTGCCGCGGCCGCGCCACGTTCCGCGCCCGGCGGGGGGAGGACATGTCGGTCAGGCGGATATTGTAGTGCTCCGCCACGCGCTTCTGGATTTCCTCGATGGTCACGCGGCGGTCATGCGCGCGGAGGATGTCGTGCAGCACCTCCTGCGCGCCTTCCAGCGTGACCGGGCGGCCGAACAGATTGGCATGTGCGACCAGCCGGTTCAGCGCGCCTTCCAGCTCCCGCACATTGGAGGTGATCTTGTGGGCGAGGAATTCCATCACCTTCGCCGGCACCGGCACGCCCTGCGTCTGCGCCTTGGCCTGCAGGATCGAGATGCGGAGCTCATAGGTCGTCGCATGCAGATCCGCGACCATGCCGCAGCCGAGCCGCGTGCGCAGCCGGTCCTCGATGCCCGAGAGGTCGGAGGGCGACTTGTCCGCGCTGACGACGATCTGCTTGCCGGCATCGATCAGCGCGTTGAAGGTATGGAAGAATTCCTCCTGCGTATTGTCCTTGCCGATGAGGAACTGCAGGTCGTCGATCAGCAGCACATCGACGGAACGCAGGCTTTCCTTGAATTCCATCGTGGACTGCGAGCGCAGCGCCGCGATGAAGCGGTACATGAATTTCTCGGCCGACATATAGGCGACGGAGGGCGGCTGGCGGCCTTCCGCCGCGCCGTGCTCGCGGATCGCCCAGGCGACGGCATGCATCAGATGCGTCTTGCCGAGGCCGACGCCGCCATAGAGGAACAGCGGGTTGAAGCCGGGGCTCGCCGGGCGTTCCGCCACGCGACGAGCGCAGGCATAGGCGAATTCATTGGGCTTGCCGACGACGAAGGTGTCGAAGGTGAAGCGCGGATCGAGCGGCGCCGCCCAGTCGCCGCGGGGATCGGCCACACGCGTCTCGGTGGCGCGACTTTCCCCGATGCGGGGCTCACCGATGCGAGGCTCGCCGATGCGGGGTTCCGACGCACGAGATTCGGACGCGCGTGGCTGGGTAGGACGGCCGCCCAGCGGCTCCGCGAGGCCCGAAGGCTCCAGGGGCTCTGTAGCGGGGCGGCGGGACGCGTCCACGGGCCGTGCCTCGGTGGCCTTTACCTCCGGCGTCACGCGGAATTCGACGCGGCGGATCGCCGGCAATTCGGACTGCCAGAGGGCGCGCAGGCGGTCGCCATAATGGCCGCGGACCCAGTCGCGCAGGAAGCGGGTCGGCAGCACGACGATGACCTCATCGCCCTGCACGGCCGAAAGCGTCATCTGGCGCAGCCAGGTTCGGTATTCGACCTCGCCGACTTCTTCCCGAAGGCGGCCGCGAATGCGGGCCCATACCTCCGCCAGCTGTGCCGGGGGAGAGGGAGACGACGGACCGACCGCACTATCCATGCGACGCACCTGCCAACCTCATCAAGCCCAAGCGGGCAATAGCGTTGCAAAAGGCCGGCGGCGGCGAAACCGCCCGGGGGGGGAGGCAGCGGCGCTTGGTCCGGGGGGGAGGCGCGCTGCGTCACCAAAGCTAACCGTCCGGATCGACCAGCGCAAATGATTACTGCGCCTGACTACTGCACCGCGGGAGAAGCATTTCCCGCAAGGTTGAAAGTATTCAATCGAAGATTGGACGGGTATGCGAGCAATATCTGCCCATGGCGAACCGCATCACCTGCGGATCATCATGGGCTGCATTGTCGCGATGGGGAGGCAGAACCAGCGCAACTGGGCCGCCCGAAGGGGCGACCCGGCGCCGGGGTCAGCTCAGGCCTGGGCGGAAGCGCCGATGGCCTTGATGCGCGCCGAAAGGCGCGACAGCTTGCGGGAGATGGTGTTGGCGTGGAACACGCCCTTGCCAGCCGCGCGCTGCAGTTCAGGCTGTGCCGCCTGGAAGGCGGTCTGCGCCGCGCCCTTGTCGCCGCCGGCAATCGCCAGCTCGACCTTGCGGAGGAAGGTACGCACGCGGGACCTGCGGGCGCGGTTACGCTCCGTGCGCTTCTCGGTCTGGCGGATGCGCTTGCGCGCAGAGGGCGTGTTCGCCATGGGTGCGGTGTCTGACCAGTCGTGATGTTTCGGAAGCCGGGGAGGAACCTCTCCGGCGAAGGCGCGGTTTCTATCCCCAGGCCCTTGCCAGAGTCAATGGACGCCGCGCCGAAGTCACGCAACCCGGGTCAGCGGTTCTGAAAGACCGGCTTCCGCTTTTCCGCGAAGGCGGCCATGCCTTCCTTCTGGTCCTCGGTCGAGAACAGGCTGAGGAACAGCCGGCGCTCCAACCGCACGCCTTCGCGCAGCGTCGTCTCATAGGCGGCGTTCACCGCTTCCTTCGCCATGGCGACGGAGGGGCCGGAGAGCGAGGCGATCTTCGCCCCCATCTTCACCGCCTCCGCCATCAACTCGGCCGCCGGGACGACGCGGCAGACGAGGTTGGACCGCTCCGCTTCCGCCGCATCCATCATCCGGCCGGTCAGCACCATTTCCATGGCCTTGGACTTGCCGATGGCCCGCGTCAGCCGCTGGGTGCCGCCGGCGCCGGGGATGACGCCGAGGTTGATCTCGGGCTGGCCGAACTTCGCGGTATCCGCCGCCAGGATCAGGTCGCACATCATGGCCAGCTCGCAGCCGCCCCCCAGCGCGAAGCCCGCCACCGCGGCGATCACCGGCTTCTGGATGGTCAGCACGGCTTCCCAGCGCTTGGCGATGAAGTCCTCGACATACACACCGGGGAAGGTCCGGTCCTTCATCTCCTTGATGTCGGCGCCAGCCGCGAAGGCCTTGGCGCTGCCGGTGATGATGATGGCGCCGATGCCGGCATCGGCATCGAAGCCGCGCAGCGCCTGGCCGAGTTCCTCCATCAGCTGGTCGCAGAGCGCGTTCAGCGCCTGCGGGCGGTTCAGCGTGATGACGCCGACGCGGCCCTGGGTTTCCACCAGGATCATCTCATAGGCCATGGCTCAGGCTCCCTCGGGGGTTTTTGCAGGCGTAGCCCAGGCGGAGCGGGGGCTCAACGCCCCTCGCGCGGCGCCGCTACCGCTGCTGCCGCGCGCAAAAAAAGGTGCTGCGGCCGGATTGCACGATGCGGGTCACGCCGCCGACGCAGCCCCCCGCCGCGCCGGGGCAGCCCGGGCAGGGCTGGCCTTCGCGGTCATAGACGGCGAAGCGATCCTGGAACCGGCCGAGTTCGCCATCCGCCCGCACATAGTCCCGCAGGCTGGACCCGCCGGCACCGATCGCATCCTCCAGCACCGCGCGGATCGCCGGCACCAGGCGTTCGGCCCGCAGGCCGATCACCGTCGCGGCGAGGCGGCGGGGCGAAATCGCGGCGCGGAACAGCGCCTCCGCCACATAGATGTTCCCGAGGCCGGCGACGACCGACTGGTCCAGCAGCGCCGCCTTGATGGGCGTGCGGCGGCCTTCCAGGGCGGCGGACAGCGCGGCCGCGGTGAATTCTGGCTCCAGCGGTTCCGGCCCCATGCCAGCCAGCAATCTGTGGGCATCCTCCGCCGCCGTCGGCATCAGGTCGATGCAGCCGAAACGGCGGGGATCGACGAAGCCGACGCGCTGGCCGTCCTCCGTCTCCATCACCATATGCTCATGCGCCTCGGGCGGGCCGTTATGGCCGCGAGCATCGGAAAACCGCCCGGTCGGGCCCATCCAGGGCACCACCGGCCCGGCGGCGGGCCGGGCGACCATGCGGCCGGACATGCCGAGATGGATCAGCATGCTCTCCCCGGTATCGAGCCGCATGAGCATGTATTTGCCGCGCCGCCGGAACCCTTCGACCCGTGCGCCCGTCAGGCGGCGCGCCAAGCCCTCCGGGAAGGGCCAGCGCAGGTCGGGGCGGTTGATGGCGGCGTGGGCGATCCGACGGCCTTCCAGCACGGCGCGGAGGCCACGCATCACCGTCTCGACTTCCGGTAGTTCGGGCATGGGATGATCCTTGTCGCGCTGCTTCCTTGCCCCGGCGGCGCCTCCGCGCCAAGTTGAGCAAATGAGCGATACGATCGATTTCGGCTACCGCGAGGTGCCCCGGGCCGAAAAGGCCACCCTGGTCCGCCAGGTCTTCGAAAGCGTGGCCCCGCGCTACGACCTGATGAACGACCTGATGTCGCTGGGGATCCACCGCATCTGGAAGCGCATCTTCGTCAACGCCATGGGCGTCTCGAAGCGGGAGACGCTGCTGGACCTCGCGGGTGGCACCGGGGACATTGCCTTCGGCGCGCTGGCCGGCGGCGCCGGGCGGGTGATCCTGACCGATGTGAACCCCGCCATGCTGGAGGTCGGCCGCAAGCGGGCGCTCGACCGCGGCATCATCGAGCGCATCGACTTCGCCGTGGTCGATGCCGAGCGCATCCCCCTGCCCGACCGCAGCGTGGAGAAAATCTCCATCGCCTTCGGCCTGCGCAACTGCACGGACAAGGATGCGGTGCTGCGCGAAGCCCGGCGCGTGCTGCGCCCGGGCGGGCGGTTCCACTGCCTCGAATTCTCCCGCGTCGAACTGGCGCCGCTCGCCTCGATCTATGACACCTGGTCCTTCAAGGTGCTGCCGGAGATCGGCGCCCGCGTGGCGAATGACCGGGACAGCTACGAATACCTGGCCGAAAGCATCCGCCGTTTCCCCGACCAGGAAACGCTGTGCGGGATGATGCGGGAAGCGGGTCTCGAACGGGTGTCGCACCGCAACCTGTCGGGTGGGATCGTGGCGATCCACACGGGCTGGCGGCTGTGATGCCGCGGGCGCGATAGGGCCAGCCCGCCATGCTCACCGGCCGCAAGATCCTGCTCATCGTCTCCGGCAGCATCGCCGCCTTCAAGGCGCTGGAACTGATCCGCCTGCTGCGCAAGGACGGCGCGGAGGTCATGCCGATCCTCACCGCCGGCGGCGCCCGCTTCGTCACCAAGGAAGCCCTGGCCGGAATCTCCGGCGTCCGCGTGCATGACGATCTCTGGGCGGCGGAGGCCGAGATCGGCCATATCCGGCTGGCCCGCTGGCCGGACCTCGTCGTCGTCGCACCGGCCTCGGCGAACATGCTGGCGCGGATGGCCCAGGGGCTGGCCGACGACCTCGCCTCCACCGTCCTGCTGGCGACGCGCGCCCCCATCCTGGTCGCCCCGGCGATGAACCCGGCCATGTGGGAACACCCGGCGACGGTCGCCAATATCAGCGCCCTCAGGTCCCGCGGCGTCGCCCTGGTGGGGCCGGAGGCCGGCGCCATGGCGGAACCGGAAAGCGGCCCCGGCCGGCTTGCCGAACCCGCGACGATGTTGGGCGCGATCCAGGCGCTGCTGGCAGGCGGGCCGCTCGCCGGCCGGCACGTCATCGTCACCAGCGGGCCGACGCAGGAAGCGATCGACCCCGTGCGCTACATCGCCAATCGCAGCAGCGGCAAGCAGGGCCACGCCATCGCCGCGGCGCTGGCCGCACTCGGTGCCCGCGTCACGCTGGTGAGCGGTCCTGTCGCGCAGCCGGACCCGGCGGGCGTGACGGTGCGGCGGATCGAGAGCGCGCGGGACATGCTGGCGGCGGTCGAGGCCGCGCTGCCCGCCGATGCCGCCATCTTCGCCGCCGCCGTCGCCGATTTCAGGCCAGAGGCGGCGCCGACGCAGAAGATCAAGAAGGAGCCCGGCGCGCCGCCGCCGGAAATCCGGCTGACGCTGAACCCGGATATCCTGGCGACGGTCGCGGTGCATCCCACGCAGCGCCCGCGCTTGGTCATCGGCTTCGCGGCGGAGACGGAGAAGGTGCTGGAACACGCGCGCGCCAAGCGCCTGCGGAAAGGCTGCGACTGGATCGTCGCCAATGATGTCTCGGGCGACGTGATGGGCGGGGCGGAGAACGCCGTCCATCTCGTCACCGATGCGGGCGAGGAGGAGTGGCCCCGCATGCCGAAGGACGAGGTGGCCCGCCGCCTCGCCCAGCGTGTCGCGGAGGCGCTCGGCTGAAGCGCGCCCCGCCGCTATCGCGGCAGGCGCAGCCCGGCGAGGCGGATGATGCCGTCGGGGCTCGGCTCGAAGCCCTCCATCCCCGCACGCATGGCCCAGAACCAGCGATAGTGGAACAGCATGAGATGCGGGCGTTCGGCCTGCCAGATCCCCGCGGCCTCGCGATACAGCGCCTGGCGTCGCGCCGTATCCGTCACCGCGCGCGCATTGGCGAACAGCGCATCGAGGCGGGGATTCGTGTATTTTCCCCAGTTCAGGAAACCGTCCGAGGCCAGCCAGAAGGCGATATTGCCATCCGGGTCGGGACGGCCTGACCAGATCGCCATCGCGGCCTCGAAATCGCCCCGCACGGTGGAGGCGACCATGGTGCTGGCCTCCAGCGTCTCGATCTTCACATCGAAGCCGGCTTCCGCCGCCATGGATTGGATGATCTGGGCAATCTGCGATTCCAGCGGCTGGTTCGGCACCTTCAGCGTGAAGGCCACGCGATCATGCCCCGCTTCCCGCAGCAAGGCGCGCGCCCGCACCGGGTCCCGCGCCGGGGCGGCGAGGTCCGCGAAGTGATACGGCGTGCCCGGCGCCTCCGGCTGGTTGTTCGGCGTGAAGCGGCCTTCCATCGCCACCTGGTTGATGATGGCGCGGTCGATCGACAGCTCGAACGCCTCCCGCACCCGCCGGTCCTGGCCGAGCGGGCGCTGCGCCAGCGGGCCGCCGGCGATGTTGAAGCTGATCGTCTCATAGGCGATGGACGGCCCGGCGACGACGCGGATGCGGCGGTCCCGCTCGGCGGCGGGAAGGTCGGACGGCGCCACGCGCTCGATGAGGTCGAGCTGGCCGGAGCGCAGGTTCAGCAGGCGGATGTTGTTGTCGGGGATCGGCAGGAAGACCAGCCGATCCGCATGCATATTGGCGGCATTCCAGTGGCCGGCATGCTTCTCCATCTCGATCCGGTCCTGCGCGACGCGCCGCGTCAGGCGATAGGGGCCGGAACAGACGGGGTTCTCCCCAACCCGCTCCGCCATCGGCAGCACGGCGGGGGAGAGCATCATGCCGGCACGATCCGCGAGCACGGAGAGCAGCGGCGCGAAGGGCTCGCTGAGCACGAGGCGGACCGTGCGGGCATCGACCACCTGCACCTCGCTCACCTGGCGCAATTCGCTGCGGCGGCGGCTTTCGCGGGCGGTGCGGTAGCGGTCGAGATTGGCCTTCACCGCCGCCGCGTCGATCACCGCGCCGTCATGGAAGCGGGCGCCTTCGCGCAAGGTCAGCGTCAGCGCGAGGCCATCGGATGCCCAGGCCCAGGCTGTTGCGAGCTCGGCCCGGAAGGACAGGTCCGGCGCCACATCCACCAGCTTGTCGCAGAGCGCGGAGAAGACGACGCGCTCGACAAAGCTGCCGGATTGCGCGGGGTCCAGCACATTCGGATCGGCGCCGATGCCGATGCGCAGCGTGGTCTGCGCGGTGGCCGGCACGGAAAGGCCGGGCGCCGCGAGGGCAATCAATGTGGCGGCGAGGGCGAGGCTGCGGCGCATGGGCGTTTCCCGGTCAGATGCGGCCATGCTGTGCCCGCCCCGGCGCCGGCGCAAGGCTACTCAACCTTGAGGCCACCCTCCCGCACGATCGGCTCCCACTTCGCGCGTTCCGAGGCCCAGGCGGCGGCGAACTCGGCGGGGGTGGTGGGCATCGGCTCCAGCCCATTCCGGTTCAGCGTGGCGATCACATCGGCATCGCCGAGCGCCTGTCGCATCGCCTCCGCCAGCCGCGCGACGATCGGCACCGGGGTGCCGCGCGGGGCGGTGATGGCATACCAGGATGCGACGTCGAAGCCGGTGACGCCGCCTTCCGCCACGGTGGGAATGCTCGACAGCAGGCGGGACCGCCGCGCCGTCGGCACGGCCAGGGCCCGCAGCCGCCCCGTCTCGACATACTGCATGACCGAGGGCGCGGTGGCGAAGGAGTAGTCGAGCCGGCCGGAGAGCAGATCCGTCGCCACCTGGGCACCACCGCGATAGGAGACGCCGATGGTCTCGATCCCCGCGAGGCGGTCGAGCATCAGGCCCGACAACTGCGGCGAACCCCCGATGCCGCTATGGCCCCAGGACAGCGTGCCCGGTGCCGCCTTCGCCGCGGCCACGAGGTCCGTGACGCTGCGCCAGGGGCGATCCACCGGGACCACCAGGATGTTGAACAGATCGACAGCGATGGAGACCGGCACAAGGTCCCGCAGGGGATCGACGGGCATGCGCATGATCATCGGGTTGATCACCAGCGTGCCGATGGTGCCGAGCAGCAGCGCATGCCCATCGGCCGGCGCGCGGGCCACGGCTTCCATCGCGATGTTGCCGCCAGCGCCGGGGCGATTCTCGACGATTACGGACTGGCCAAGGATTTCCCCCATGCGAGGGCCGAAGGCGCGCACCGCGATATCCGTGGCCCCCCCCGGCGTGAAGCCGACGACGATGCGGATGGGCCGGTTCGGGAAGCCATCCTGCGCCAGGGCCGGCGCGGCCAGCGGCAGCGCTGCGGCGGCGAACAGGGCACGGCGAGGCAGGAGGCGCATGGCGTTTCTTCCCGGTGTGTTCTGGCACGCCATTTTACGCGCGGCACAGGGCAGGATGAAGCCTGCGCCGCAGCAGTTACATTGGCGGAGGTTACGCTGGCGGGTTGAGCAGCACGAGGTCATCCCGGTGGATGATCTCGTCCCGGCCGCGCCAGCCGAGGATGGTCTCCAGCTCCTCGCTGCGGTGGCCGGCGATCAGCCGGGCCGCTTCCGCATCATAGGCGGACAGCCCGCGCGCGAGTTCGTGGCCAGTCTGGTCCCGCACGCTCACGGGGTCCCCGCGTCCGAAGCTGCCTTCGACGCCGCGCACGCCGGCCGGCAGCAGCGACGAACCGCGCGACAGGGCGCGGGCGGCCCCGGCATCCACCACCAGCACGCCGAGCGGCGCCAGGCTGCCGGCGATCCAGCGCTTGCGGGCCGATCGCCCCTCCCCTTCCGGCAGGAACCAGGTGCAGCGCGCGCCCTGTTCCATGGCCCTCAGCGGCCGGTCCTGCTTGCCGAGGGCGATCGCCATGGCGCAGCCCGCGCCGGTGGCGATCCCCGCCGCGATCAGCTTGGTGCGCATGCCGCCGGAGGAATAGCCGGGCGGCGGCTCCCCCCCCATCGCCATGATCTCCTCCGTCAGATGCGGCACCAGCGGCAGATGCGCGGCCTCCGGGTTGGTGCGGGGATCGGCGGTGTAGAGGCCATCGATATCGGACAGCAGCACCAGCGCATCCGCCTCCACCATCTCCGCCACCCGGGCGGCCAGACGATCATTGTCGCCGAAGCGGATTTCCGCGGTGGCGACGGTATCGTTCTCGTTGATGACGGGGATGCAGCCGAGCGCCAGCAGCGTGCCGAGCGTGGCGCGCGCATTGAGGTAGCGGCGGCGATCCTCGCTATCCTCCAGCGTCAGCAGCAATTGCGCGGCGTTCAGGCCGACACCGGACAGTGCCGCGGCCCAGGCGCCGGCCAGGCGGATCTGCCCAACGGCGGCGGCAGCCTGCTTTTCTTCCAGCCGGAGCTTCTTGCGCGTCAGCCCCAGCGCCCGGCGGGCCAATGCGATGGCGCCGGAGGAAACGAGGATGACCTCCGCGCCGCGCGCCCGCATCGCCGCGACATCCTGCGCAACACCGGCCAGCCAGGCTTCCCGCGGGGCGGCGCTGCGCTCATCGACGACAAGGGCGGAGCCGATCTTCACGACCACCCGGCGGGCGGTTCTCAGATCGGGAATTGCAGGGCTGGTCGCGGACATGGCGCCGGGGGGTTAGCACGCCCCGGCGAAGGGCGGGAGAGCGCCGGAGGATGGCCCGATGCCTATCGCCCGGCGGTCCGGTGTGCCACGGGACGAGGCTCCAGGGGGCGAATTTCCACCGGGGCGACGCCCGTGCTGAACCCGATCTCCCGCGCGGCACGCGGCGAAAGATCGATGACACGGCCCGGTGTGTGGGGGCCACGGTCGCTGATGGTGACGACGGTGGACGCTCCGGTCCGCAGGTTGGTCACCCGTGCCTGGGTGCCGAAGGGCAGCTCCCGATGGGCGGCAACCCGCGCCTGCGCGTCGAAACGCACTCCATTGGCCATGGGGCGGCCCTGGAACCGGGTGGAAAAAACGGCCGCATCCCCGCGATGAGGCTCGAAAGCCGAGGCATCCACGGGGACGAGGCACGCAAAAACCAAGGCCGCCGGCAGAAGCCTCAGGCCGCGGATCGATGCCTTCATGCCGCTACCAAAGACTGAAGCCGGGCGGATTGGCAACCCCGATGGGCGCGCGCCCCGGGCGCGATGCTGTTCGAACCCGGCGGACAGCCGGCCGGGTCAGCCAACCCGATCTGCCAGGATGGCCGCGTACAGGGCCCGCAGCACCTGAGGCACGCCGGCCCCGGTGGCGCCGGACACCAGCAGGGCAGGCCGGCCGGCCGCGCGCGACAGCGCCTTCAAGCGCGAGGCAGTGGCCTGCGCCGTCATGGCATCCGTCTTGTTGAGGGCCACGACCTCCGGCTTGTCCGCCAGGCCGCCACCATAACCGGCGAGTTCGGTGCGGATGGTGCGATAGGCCTTGCCCGGGTCGGCCTCGGTGCCATCGACCAGGTGCAACAGCACTGCGCAGCGCTCGACATGGCCGAGGAAGCGGTCGCCAAGCCCGGCACCCTCATGCGCACCTTCGATGAGGCCGGGAATATCGGCCAGGACGAATTCCAGGGAGCCATCGGGGGTTGGCCGGCCATCGGGATGCAGCCGCACGACGCCGAGTTGGGGATGCAACGTGGTGAAAGGGTAGTCCGCGATCTTCGGCCGAGCCGCGGAGACCGCTGCGAGGAAGGTGGACTTGCCGGCATTCGGCAGGCCGATCAGCCCGGAATCGGCGATCAGCTTCAGGCGCAGCCAGATCGACCGCTCCTCACCCGGCCAGCCCTTGTCGGCACGGCGGGGGGCGCGGTTGGTGGAGGATTTGAAGGTGGCATTGCCATGCCCGCCATCGCCGCCGCGGGCGATGACCACGCGCTGGCCGACTTCGGTGAGGTCTGCGAGCAGCGTTTCCTTGTCCTCGTCGAGGATCTGGGTGCCAACCGGGACCTTCATGATGATATCGTCGGAGCCGGCGCCGGTGCGGTCACTGCCCGCGCCATTGCCGCCCTTGCGGGCCTTGAAGTGCTGGGCGTAGCGGTAGTCGATCAGGGTGTTGAGCCCGTCCACCGCCTCGAGCACGATATCGCCGCCCTTGCCGCCATTGCCGCCGTCGGGGCCGCCGAATTCGATGTATTTCTCGCGCCGGAAGGCGACGACGCCGTCGCCGCCATCACCCGCCTTCACATGGACCTTGGCTTCGTCGAGGAATTTCATGGCGATGGTTCCTGGCCCGAAAATGCGAACGGGGGCCTGGCGGCCCCCGAACCCGGACTTGCAAGCCCAGAACATGCGAACGGGGGCCAGAAGGCCCCCGTCAAACCCCTCCCCCAGAGGAAATCCGCTTCGGGCGCCTGTGGGGCGGGGGAGATTACTCGGCGGCGACGGGTAGCGGCGTGACGGAAATCTGCACGCGGCCTTCGGCCTTGCGCTCGAACTTCACGTGGCCATCGACCAGGGCGTGCAGGGAATGCGTGCGGCCGACGAGAACGTTCCTGCCAGCGAGCATCTTGGTGCCGCGCTGGGTCACCAGGATGTTGCCGGACATCACGAGCTGCCCGTCGCCGCGCTTGACGCCGAGGCGCTTGCCAGCGGAGTCGCGGCCGTTACGAGACGAGCCGCCTGCCTTTTTATGTGCCATTGTGGTGCTTCCTGTCTTCTGCTCAGGCGGCCGAGATTTCGCTGATGCGGACCACAGTCTGCATCTGGCGATGGCCATTCTTCCGGCGGCTGTTCTTCCGGCGGCGCTTCTTGAAGATCAGCACCTTGTCGCCACGGGTCTGGTCGACCACCGTGGCGATGACGCGGGCGCCCGGCACGGTCGGCGCGCCGATCGTCAGGCCAGCCTCGGTCCCGAGGGCGAGGACGTCATGGAAGGTGATGGTGGCGCCAGGCTCGGCCTCGAGCTTCTCGACGGTGAGCACGGCGTCAGGCGTGACGCGGTACTGCTTGCCGCCGGTGCGGATCACTGCGTAGGTCATGTTCGCGCTCGGGCTTTCAGGGTCCGGTGCTTCTGGGCGGTGACGCCCGGGAGTGTTGGTTATTCGGCCATGCTCGGCCACCGCCAACCCCGAGGCGAAGCCCTGGGGTGCCGGAGGGCGCAGCGTATAGCGGCGTGAGGCGACGTGAGTCAACGGCCGGGCCGCAGCCTATCGACGGGAGGAGGTTGCGCGGGCCGGGATGCTTGCGTATAGGGCGGCACCGCCTGCGGAGAGGTGGCGGAGTGGTCGATCGCGTCGGTCTCGAAAACCGAAGTAGGTGCAAGCCTACCGTGGGTTCGAATCCCACCCTCTCCGCCAGTTCTCCCATCTAAGAAACTGATATTGTGTGAAATTATGCTTGGGCTGGTTCTTGGCCCACAAGCCAGCCCACAAAGCTTGGCGGCATCGTCCGCGTCCTGATGGGCGGATTGGGTAGTGCCCGACACTTAGCTAGGCCTTGTTGCTGATCTACTGCCCTGCTGCCCGGAACGGCAGGCCCACCCGGCTGTGATTTTCGGCCCTTTCGCACCCCACCCAGGGGGCACCCCCCCTTT
>CANJXD010000024.1 GCA_947478535.1 Acetobacteraceae bacterium | reverse complement strand
GGTGACGCAGCGCCTCGACAGCATCGAGGTGAAGCACCTGCCGCGCGCCGAGGGCCGGTCCAACTACACGCTGAAGCGCCTGGTGCTGCTGTGGATGAACCTCGCCACCAACTTCTCCGTCCTGCCGCTGCGCATGGCGATCCTGGCCGGCGCGATGATGGGCATCTTCGGCCTGCTCGCCGCCGCGATCGTGATCTTCGAGGGGCTTTCGGGCCAGACCCCCTCGGGCTGGGCCTCGATGATGACGGTGGTGCTGCTGGTCGCCGGCGTGCAGTTCCTCATCCTCGGGGTGCTCGGCGAATATGTCGGCCGCGCCTTCCTCTCGGCCAATGGCAAGCCGCAGGGCGTGGTGCGCGAAGTCCTCAGCAATGCCGAGCCCACGAGCCAGGCCGGGGAACCCGCGCCGGTCCGCGCGGTTTCCTGACACCAACTCCAGAAAGCCTCATCCCATGCTCTCCGCCTGGCTTACCCTCGCCGCCGCGATCACCACGTCGCTCATCGGCCAGGTGCTGCTGAAGGCCGGCGCTTCCGGCTCCGTCGCGGCGGAGACCGGCTTCTTCGACCAGTTGTTCCGTTGGCAGACCGTGATCGGCCTCGGCGCCTATGGCGGGGCGGCGCTGCTCTACATCATCGCGCTGCGGAAAATCCCGATGAGCGTGGCGCTGCCCTGCACGGCGGCGAGCTATGTCGTCATCGCCGTGATCGGCTGGGCAATGTTCGGGGAAACGCTGGGCATCCAGAAGATGGCGGCGATTGGGCTGATCGCGGCCGGCGTCCTGCTGCTGGCCACCACCGCTTGAAGATGGGGGCGTGACAGAGGCCACCCGCCCCCGGCTGCTCGTCCTCGCCCTCGGGACCACGCTGATCCTGGGCTGGGGCACGGGGTATTTCCTGCCCGGCGCGCTCGGCCCGGCGATGGAGCCGGCCCTGGGCCTGCCCGCCGGTGGAAGCTTCATCGGGCTGACGCTGCAGCTCGGCATGGCCGGGCTGCTGGCGCCCTGGATGGGGCGGATGATCGACCGGCACGGGCCGCGGCGGATCATGGCAACGGGATCGGTGATCTATGCTGCCGGGCTCGGACTGCTGGCCGCCGCGCAGGGACCGCTAACGGCGCTCGGCGCCTGCCTCGTGATGGGTCTCGCGGCTTCGATGACGCTGTCGGAGGCGAGCAACGCGGCGCTGGCCACCCTCGGCGCGAAGGGCGCGCGCAGGCGAATCGGCATCGTCACGGCCGTCTCCGGCCTGGCCAGCGGCATCGCCTGGCCGGTGCTGGCCGCGCTCGATGACGCGGTCGGCTGGCGGGGCGCGGTCCTGGCGGCGGCGGCGGCGCATCTGCTGGTGGCGCTGCCCCTGCATCTGGCGACGCTGCCGACCTCCACCGGCGCGCCGCGCGCCCCGCGTGGCAAGGCGCCGCCACTGCCGGTGAAGCTGCGCTGGCTGTCGGCGGCGATGACGATGCAGGTGCTGGTCGGCAGCGCGCTGCTGTCCAACATGGTGGGTGTGGTGGAATCCCTCGGCCTCGATCGGGGGTCGGCGATCTTCTGGGCCTCGCTGACCGGGCCGGCGCAGGTGGCGGCGCGGCTGTTCGATGCGGCCGGCGGCGCCCGCGCCTCGGCGGTGACGATGGCGTCCCTGGCGCTGCTCGCCATGCCGCTGTCCATCCTGGTGCCGGTCGTGCTGCCGCAGGGCGTGGGCTTCGCCGTGCCGGTCTTCGTGCTGGCCTATGGACTCGCCTCCGGCGTGATGAGCGTGATGCGCCCGGCCTGCCTGATCGAGTTGCATGGCACGGAAGGCTACGCCACCGTCGCCGGGCGGGTGATGGGGCCGGTGACGACGGGGATGGCGCTGTCACCTTCCCTGTTCGCGCCGCTGCTGCTGTGGGCGGGGCCGGATGTGGCGCTGCCGGTCATCGCGGGCCTGGCGTTCATCGGATTCCTGATGCTGCGTATCGCTGCAAGACGTGCGTAGGATGGCAGCCATGCGCGCCATCCTGCCCACCCTGCTGCTGCTCGCCGCCTGCGCGGCGCCCGAACCACCCGCGGCACCAGCAGTGCCGCCCGCCTCGGCAGCCGCCGCCTGCCCGCAGGGCCTCGCCCCCGCCACCCTCGCCGGCGCCTATTTCGGCCGCACGACCCGGCGCGGGGACCGGGAGGTGGAGGTGGTGACGGAAGCCGCCTGGACGCGCTTCCTCGACGAACACGTCACCCCGGCCGTCCCGGACGGGCTGACAGTGCTGGACGGCGCCGGCCAATGGCGCGGCCAGGGCGGCACCATCACCCGTCAGCGCAGCAAGGTGCTGATGGTGGCGCTGCCCGACGGCTCACCGGCCGATGCGACCAGGCGGCTCGCCCCCGTCATCGCGGCCTACAAGGCACGCTTCAACCAGCAGAGCGTGATGGTGACGACGGAATCGATCTGCGTGGGGTTCTGATCCCTCAGCCGAACGCGCCGACCTCATGCACAATGGCGGCGCTGCATTCCCGCACCAGCGCGAACAGCGCACCCATGGGGTGGAACAGCGTCGCATGTTCCGCGGCATAGGAACCACCGGAACGCGGCGCCGAGGGCTCATGGAAATCGAGGCCGGAGGAGGGATCGGGCTTCGCCGGGAACACCTCCGCCAGCAGCGCCAGGGCACGGTCCACATCCAGTTGCAGGATGCCGCGCACCAGGGCTTCCCGTGTCGCGCCGTGGCGCGGGCTGAATTCCGGCAGCGCCACCGCCAGCAGCCAGATGCGATGGATCAGCGCCAGCCGCAACGCATGCAGCAACACCAGCCGATCCGGCATGCGGGGCAGTTCCGGCCAGGCCGCGCGCAAAGCAAGGTTGTCCGCCTGCAGGCGGCGGAACATGCGGCGCGTCGCGGCGGAAAGGTCCAGCTTCTCCAGCGCCTCCGCCACCGCCATCAGTTCCTCCCGCCGCCCCGGGCGCTGGGTGGCGCCGGCGCGGTCGAGCCAGGGGCCGGGGTCGAGCGTATCGACCGTGGCGCGCAGCACGCCGATATCGGAACTCGCCGCGGCGCGCGCCGCCATCGCCAGGGCGCGGGCGAAGCGAGGGCTGCGGGTGCGCAGATCGGCGAAGGCATCCGGGTTCGCCGCCGCCGCCGCGCCCAGCCCGTGCAGGGTGTTCGCCAGCCAGCCCATCTGGTGCAGGATCGCGTTGTTCGGAATGGCGCGCAGCTGCGACGGATGGCTGATCCGCGAAGGCCCGCCCATATCGGATTGCCGCGCCGCCGGGCGGGACCCCGTGCGGTCCAGCAGCCCCGGCCCGAAGGCGCCGAGCAGCGCGGCATAGCCGGGGTCTTCCACCAGAAGCTGCATCTCCCGCCGCACCGTGGCGAAGAAATCCGCCGCCCAATCGCTTTCGGCGTAGATCGGGTCCGCATCCTCCACCACCGGGGCGAAGGCGTGTTCGGCGATGCGGGCTATGGTCGCCGCCGCCAGGACAGGCGTGCCGAACAGCAGGTAGCCATCGCCGCCCTGGAAGCTGCTTTCCTCCCGCAGCTTCAGCCCGACCTTCGTCAGCGCCGCCCGCGCCGCCGGCGGCGACAGATAGGCGAGGCGATCCGCCAGGCTTTCGGGATGCGCGCCACGGCCGATGCTCTCGCCATGGGTGTCGAACAGTACCAGCTCGATGTCGGCCAGCCCGTGCCGCCGCAGTTGTTCCGCCAGCCGCAGCTTGAGCCTCTCGGCCAGGTAGCTCGCCGGTAATTGCCCGACATAGCGGCCGGAATCCGAATAGCCGAATTGCAGGCAGAGCCTTCCCTGGGCGCGCAGATACTCCCGGTAATGCGGGCTGCGAAGCGCCTCCTCCACCACCCGGTGGCCACGCTCCAGCGCCTCCGCCGTCTCGAACAGCGCCGCCGCCAGCGCATCCAGCGCATCCCGCCCCCGCGCGATGGCCGCCGCGGCCTGGACGAATTCCTCCGTCAGCGTCGGCGCCGCCGGACGATGGGACAGGCCCTTGGGCATCGCGGCGCCAGAGGCCGCGGCCGCCAGCGCCGCCCCCGTCGCGGGGGGCAGGGAGAAGGTGGGATGCGCCGTGAAGACGGCGGCGAAGCGCGGGCGTTCCACCGCTTCCCGATAGGCGGCGAACGGCACCGGGCTGTCATCGGGGTCCGGCCGCACCAGCCGCGCCGCCAGGGCTTCCAGCGCCTGGATCGCATCGCCATCGGGCAGGCCGAGATAGGCGGCGATCCGTCCCGCGCGTTCGCTCGCGGCATCATCGGCGATGCGACCGATCAGCTTGCCGATGGCGGGTGCATCGAGCCGCCCATCATCCAGCCGGCGGCTGACCGCCAGCGCGATCAGCAGGACGGGATCGCCAAAGGGGTCGAGCAGCGCCTGTTCGCGGGCCTCCCGCAGACGTTGCAACAGGTCGGCGAGGGTCTCGCCGGCGGCATCAGGGGGGGTCAGGGCATCGGGCATGATGCGCCATGCTGCACCCGCGAAAAGCCCCGGCGCCACAGCGGAATCGCCCCGCCCGCCGGCGGCGGGGCCAGGCCCGCCGCCGAAACAGGCAGGCCGCGCCTATTCCGGGCGCAGCATCAGCGCGTTGAAGCGCCGCTCCGGCCGCGACGTCACCTGGATGCCCCGCTTCGCCGCGAATTCCCAGGAGGGATGAAACACCGGGATCAGCGCCACATCCTCGAAGGCCGCGTCGATGGCCGCATGCAGCTTGGCGCGGCGGCGGTCGGGGTCGATCTCCGCCATCGCATCCTGGATCAGCGCATCCACCGCCGGGTTCGAATAGCGCGTGCGGTTGGCATTGCCGTAGCCGCGGCCGGCCTCGAAGCTGTGCACCACGGCGCGCGGGCCCTCCCCGGCTTCGTTGGTGCCGTATTGCGCGATGAAGGCGGAATAGCCCTGGCGCGTCGCTTCGGTGAAGAAGACCTGGCCCGCCACCCCCGCGACGGAGGCCTGGATGCCGGCGCGGGTCCACATCTGCGCGACGGCCTGGGCGATCTGGTCGTCCTTGGGGTAGCGGTCCGTGGTGGTGTGCAGCGTGAGGCGGAAGCCGTTGGGGAAGCCGGCTTCCGTCAGCAGCGCGCGGGCGCGGGCGGGGTCGAAGGCGGTGGGGCGCAGGTTGGGGCTGGTGCCGTCGATGCTGTTCGGCAGGAACTGGCTGGCCGGCGTCGCGCTGCCTTCCATCAGCCGGGTCGTGATGGCGTTGCGGTCGATCGCCATGGACAGCGCCTGGCGTACCCGCGGATCGCGCAGCGGGTTCGGCACGGGCTGGCCATCCCGCCCCGCGACGAAGGGGCTTTCGACCCGCGCGCTGTCGAGCGCGATGTAGTGCACGACCGCCGCCGGCCCGCTGAACAGGCGGAAGCGCGGATCGGCGGCGATGCGCGCCTTGTCCCCTGTCGGCACCTGGTCGATCGCGTCCACATCGCCCGCCAGCAGCGCCGCGACGCGGGACGGGTCCCGCGCGATGGTGCGGATCGTCACGGCCTGCCAGGGCGCGCGGGGGCCCCAGAAGGTGTCGCTGCGGGTGATCGACAGGCTCTCGCTGTTCACATAGCCGGCGAAGCGATAGGGGCCGGTGCCGTTGACGCGCCCGGCGTTGAACTCGCTGGTGGTCTGGCCGGCATCCTTCTCCGCCACCAGCAGCACGCGGGCGAGGTCCCCGGGCAGGCTCGCGGTCGGCGTTGTGGTGGTGATGCGGATGGTGCGCTCGCTCACCACCTGCACGTCGCGGATGGGGCGGATGAAGCTGGTGAACAGCGCCGGGCTGTTCGGCACATTGGGCACGCGGGCGAAGGTCGCGGTGATGTCGCGCGCCGTGAACGGCGTGCCGTCATGGAAACGCACATCCGGGCGCAGATCGAATTCCCAGGTATTCGCATCGATCAGCCGCCAGGCCGTCGCGAGGCCCGGGCGGATCTGCAAATTCTCATCGACATCCGTCAGCGCATCGAAGATCTGCGGATGCGCGGACCCCGCGGGAAAGCCGTTGAAGAAATGCGGGTCCATGGTGTTGAGCTGAAGCCCTGTCGCCAGGGTCAGGGTCTGCGCCGTGGCCGCCCCCGCTCCCAAGGCCAAGGCTGCCACCGCCATGCCGATCCTGCGCATCGAACTCTCCCTTCCCGCTTCGCGCCATCCTGCCCGCCGGTGCCGCGTTGCGCCAGGAGGGGCGGATGGACGTGCCATGGCCGCGACCATAGGCTTGCCGGCGACAGGATCAGGATAGCCCATGCGCGCGCCCCGCATCGCCCTCGGCAGCTTCATGCTCGAAAGCAACGGCCACGCCCCGGTCGCGACGCGGGAGGAATTCCAGGCTTCCTGCTGGCTGGAAGGCGATGCGCTGAGGGCCGACCTCGCCACCCCCGCGCCCCGCGCCTCGGCGGGGCTTTCCGGCTTCATGCGGGCGATGGAATACGGCCGGGCCTGGGAGCCGGTCTTCACCTTCGCCGCCGCCGCCGGCGCGTCCGGCAATATGGACCAGGCTGTGTTCGAGGAGGTCTGCACCCGCATCTGCGGCGCCATCCGCGCGGCGATGCCCATCGATGGCGTCTTCCTTGCTCTGCATGGTGCCGCCACCGCGACGGTAGACCGGGACCCCGATGGCACGCTGCTGCGCATGGTGCGGGAGATTGTCGGCCCCGATGTGCCCATCCTCGCGACCCTCGACCTGCATACGAATGTGTCGTGGGAGATGGTGAAGCAGGCGGACATGCTCTGCGGCTTCATCACCAACCCGCATATCGACCAGGCCGAGCGCGGCGCCGAATGCGCGGCCGTGATGCGCGCGATGCTCGGCGGCATGCGCCCGCGCGCCGCCTTCGTGAAGCTGCCCTTCATCCCGCCGGCGACGAGCCAGAACACCGCCGGCGGCCCCTATGCGGACGCCATCGCCTATGGCCAACGGTTCCTCGACCATGAGGTGCTGAACGTCTCCGTCGTCTCCGGCTTCTCGCTGGGCGACACGCCGAAGAACGGGCTTTCCGTGATCGTGACCACGCGCACCGATGCGGCGCGGGCGCAGGAGGTTGCCGCCGATATCGCGCGCTGGATCTGGTCCACCCGCGCGAAGTGGGTGACCAACCTGACGAGCCTGGAGGACAGCACGCGGATGGCGCGTGAGGCCGGCCAGGATGCCGCGAAGCCGTCCCTGCTGTTCGCCGATGTCGCGGACAACCCTGGCGGCGGCGGGCGCGGCAACACGACCTTTATCCTCGCAGCCTTCGTGCAGGCGGGCGTCGAAGGTGCCGTCTTCGGCATCCACAACGACCCGCCCCTGGTCGCGCAGGCGCAGTCGCTCGGCCTCGGCGCCCGCTTCCTTGCCCGCTTCAACCGGGATGAGACCAACGTCTTCTCGCAGCCCTTCGAGGCTGAGGCGGTGGTGGAGGCGCTGACCGATGGCGTCGTCATCGGCAGGCGCGGCATCTATCGTGGCCGTACCGTCTCCACCGGCGCCACGGCGCTGCTGCGGATCGGCGGCGTGCGGGTCGCGGTGGTGACGCTGCGGCGGCAGTTGGCGGAACCGCGCATGATCGAGGCGCTCGGCGTCGATCTCAGCACCGTGCGCAGCCTGGTGGTGAAGTCCCGCGGCCATTTCCGCGCCGGCTTCGACGATCTCTGGTCGCCCGACCGCATCATCGAGGTCGATGTCCCCGGCCTGACGACGGTGGTGCTGACACGCGTGCCGTGGCGCGAGGTGCCGCGCCCGATCTACCCGCTGGACCCTGCGATGGAATGGGATGTCGGTGAAGTGCCCGTTCGCGGCGGCTGAACCGGCTACGGCACGGCGTGCTTCCGCGCGCCTACGGCACGGCCCGCTTCCGCGTGCCTACGGCACGGCCCGCTTCAGCGTGATGATAAAGATCGCGCCGTCCGGCCCGTTCCGCGCGCTGATGGTGCCGCCCATGGCGTTGATCAGGCCATGGCAGATGGACAGGCCGAGGCCGGTTCCCTTATCGAGCCCCTTGGTGGTGACGAAGGGCTCGAACAGCCGCGCCATCACCTCCGGCGCGATGCCACCGCCGGTATCGGCGAGCAGCAGCCGCGCACACCCCTCCGGCGCATCCTCCGCCAGCGAGAGGTTGATCCGGCGCGCCATGCCCTGCGGGCGGGTTTCCAGGGCGTGGCAGGCATTCATCATCAGGTTCACCAGCACCTGCTCCAGCCCGACGATATGCGCCATCACGGTCGGGGCCGGGGGGCCGATATCAATCACCAGTTCCACCTGCGCGTCGCGCAGCGCGCCACCCACCAGCGTCATCGCGCCCTCCACAGCGGCATCGAGCCCGGTGGGCTGCGGCGGGGCGCCTTCATCCGTGCCGCGGGCAAAGCGGCGGAGGTGTTCGATGATGTTGCCGGCGCGGGCGGCCTGTTCGACAATCCGTTCCACCCGCTGCCCCATGTTCTGCGTCCGCCCGGTCACCAGGGCCTTCTGCAGGTTCTGCGCGGCCAGCGACATGATGGTCAGCGGCTGGCGCAACTCATGCGCGAGGCCGGTCGCCATCTCGCCGAGCGAGGCCAGCCGGCCGGCTGCGGAAAGCCGCGCATTCTGCTGGCGTTCCGCCGTGACATCGGCGCTGTAGCCAACGATTTCCGTGGTGCCATCCGCCAGCCGGTCGATCACCATCGCGATCGTGCGCAGCCAGCGGCCGGACCCATCGGGCTGGCGCAGGCGAAATTCGCGTTCCGCGCGGCCCTGCTCTCTGACCATGTGGAGAAAGTCGTCGAAGGCATCGGGCTCCGGCGCCCTGATCCGCGCCCAGCCATCCGGTGCCTCGATGATATCGGCGTGCCAGCCGGTGACAGCTTCCACGTTCCCGCCGATGCGGCGGTAGCGATAGGCACCCTCGCGCGGCAATTCGATGTGGAAGACGAGTGTGGGCACGCAGCCCAGCAGGCGTTCCGTCTCCGCCCGGCTTCCCCGCAGCAGGGCCGCTTCGCGCTCCGCCACCTGCAATTGGCTTTCCGCGAGTTGCGCCATCGCCTGCTGTTGCGCCACGGCGCGGCCGAACCAGGTCACCAGCAACAGGAACGCGACCGTGCTGAGTGCCAGGAAGCCGATTCCGATCCCCAGTTCCACCGCGTGTTCCCACAGCGGTTGCAGCATGACGGGTAGGGTGCGTGAAACCTCCACCGCGATGCCGCCGGTGGTGGTGACGGCGAAGCCCGCCAGCGCTGGCACGCCTTCGCTATCCTCGCCGAACTGCACGCCGTAGTCGCGGCGCGGCAGGAAATCCCGGAACAGCCAGGCAGCCGGGTTGCGGATGCCGATTCCTGTCGTCGCACCGTCCCAACGCGCGACCGGTGTCCCGTCGATCGCGTGGAAGCGCACCTCCACCTGGAACGCCTCCGCCGCACGATGGCCGATGGAGGTGAGGTAGTCCGGGTTCATCAGCGCCACCACGGCGCCGGTCAGCGTGCCGCCGGGGGCGACGATGGGGCGCACCACCGGCAGGCTCCAGCGCCCGGCCTGCTGCACGGTCTGCGGCACGGCGAGCCCTGGCGCCGCGAGGAAGCGCCCCGGCTCCGGCTGCCCGACCACGAGGCGCGAGGCGGTCAGGCCCACCCGCGGCATCCAGGGGCGGTCACCGACATCGGTGCCGACCAGCCCGGGCACTGTCGCGAACCGGACCCGTCCGACCCCATCCGTCACAAACACGGCGCGCAGATGCGGCAGTTGGTTGAGCTGCATCGCCATGCCATCCAGCGACCAGGGCGCATCGCCCGGCGGCACCGCACGCGCGATCTCCAGCAGCACGACATCCGTGGTTTCCAGCGCGCGCGTCAGTTGATCCGTGACACTGGCGGTCACGCCGAGGACATCGCGCTGCGTATCCTCGACTCGGTCCCGCCGCTCGCGTTCGACGAGCATGAGGAACAGCGCCAGGAAGGCGCCACAGAGCAGCACCGCGACCAGCAAGGCAGCGAAGGGCGTACGGCCGAACGCCAACAGCCGCGGCCCGATCGGGCGACGTTGGGCGGCACGTCCTGGTCGGGTCAGGCTGTCTCCGATCATCCCCATGCGCCTGGCGGCGGTCGTCACATACTCGGCTCCGGCTGCCCGGATGGCTACCGGACGTCGGCAGCGAAGCGGGAGGACGGTTATGCCCCCGTCAGTGTAGCCAGAGTCTTGACGGCCCGCCGAGTGGTCGCTCCCCACCCGTGTCCCACACGGGGGGGGACCATTCGGCAAGGCTCCGCCGCGATCAGGCGGGCATCAGGTCTCCGCGCCGCCATTCACCTGCAGCATCTGGCCGTTCACATAGGCCCCGCCGGCGGAGACCAGCATGCGGACCACGGTCGTGACCTCCGCCGGCGTCCCCATGCGGCCGACCGGCACCTTGGCGACATAGCCATGGCGATGGGTCTGCACATCGGGCTTGTCATCATCCGCGGCGATGGGGCCGGGGGAGATCGCGTTCACCGTCACGCCCTTCGGCCCGAATTCCTTGCCGAGCGACTTGGTGAGGCCCCAGAGCCCGTGCTTGGCCACCGAAACCGGCGCCCGGCCGGAATAGCCGTGAATGGCGTTCATGCCGGTGAAGTTGACGATGCGGCCCCAGCCCTTCGCCACCATCCCCGGCAGGCAGGCCTGGGAAAGCCACACCGCCGCTTCCAGATCGACCGCCATGACCCGGCGGAAATCCGCCGGGGTGAGGTCCAGGAAGGGCTTCAGTGGCCGCAGCGCCGCATTGTTCACCAGAACATCCACCGCGCCGAAGGCGGCGATGGCTTCCCCGGCGATGCGGGCACATTCCTCGGGGGAGCCGATGTCGCCCATGGCGACGAGGGCCTTCACCCCCTTCGCCCGGCACTCCGCGGCCACCGATTCGGCCGCCGCACGGTCGGAGGAGCCGTTGATGACGACGTTGAAGCCATCCTCCGCCAGCCCGATCGCCACGGCCCGGCCGATGTTGCGGCCGGCACCGGTGATCAGCGCGCAGTTCCTGGTCGTCATGCTGGCGGTCCTTCCCTGGGAGCGAGGACCGTCAGTTACAGCCGGCGGAGCGCCTTGCAAACATGCTCCACCTGCGCGTCCGTCAGTTCGGGGACCATCGGCAGGCTCATCACCTCGCCCGCCGCGCGCGCGGTCTCGGCGCAGCCGGCCGGGCCAAGCGGTGTGCGGCCGCGATAGGCGGGCTGGAGGTGCACCGGCGCGGGGTAGTGCACCGCGGTGGCGACCCCTTCGGCGCGCAGCCGTGCCTGCAAAGCCGCCCGATCCGCCACGCGCAGCACATACTGGTGGAAGACGTGCCCGCCCCCCGCGCGCCGCACCGGCGGAGCGTAATGCCCACCGGCGGCCAGCGCCTCGTCATAGGCACCAGCGATCGCCTGGCGGCGGGCGTTGTTGGCATCCAGCGCCGTCAGCTTCACGCGCAGGATCGCGGCCTGTACCTCATCGAGCCGGCTGTTCACGCCGACGGTGTCGCTGATGTAGCGCTCCTTCCACCCATACTGGCGGATCGCACCGATGCGGTCGGCCAGCGCCTCGTCATCCGTGGTCAGCACCCCGCCATCGCCCAGCGCACCGAGGTTCTTGGTGGGATACAGCGAGAAGCACGCGGCATCGCCCATGGTGCCGACCTTGCGACCCGTGAGCGACGCGCCATGCGCCTGGGAGCAATCCTCGATCACCAGCACATCCTGCGCCGCGCAGGCCGCCAGCATCGGGTCGAGGTCGCAAGACTGGCCATACAGGTGCACCGGGATGATGGCGCGGATCGGCGGCAGGCCCGGCGGCGGGTCCTCCAACACCGCGACCAGTTCCTCGGCATCCATGGTGAAAGTGTCGGGGTCGATATCGACCAGCAGCGGCGTGGCGCCCGTCATCTCGATGGCGGCGACCGTGGCGACCGCGGTGTGGGAGACGGTGACGACGGTGGAGCCCGGGCCGATGCCCATGCCGCGCAGCGTCAGCGCCAACGCATCCGTGCCATTCGCGCAGCCGATGGCGCGCTTCTGGCCCTGCCAGGCCGCGTATTCGCGCTCGAAGGCCTCACCCTCCTTGCCGAGGATGTACCAGCCGGAGCCGAGCGCGCGCATCACCGCGGCATCGATTTCCGCCTTCTGGGCGCGGTAGCCGGCCCCAGGATCGGCCTGCGGCACAACGATGGTGGTGGCGTTCATGTGTGTCTTTTCTCCGAAAAGCCGTCCGATTCACGCCTCCGGGTGCTCGGCGCCTCCGGCGCCTGCGCCCTCCGGCGATCGGACGGGTCAGGCCACATATTCAGCAAGACGCGGACGGTACCATTCGAGCGACCGGCGGAGGCCCTCATCCACCTCCACCCGGGGCCACCAGCCGGTGGCGCCGCGGAAGGCGCGGTCATCGGCGGCGTAGCTGCCGATGTCGATCTGTGCCCGGTCGGCCGGGAACTCCTTCATGACGTAGCTGCCCTGGCCGCCATTGGCCGCGATCAGCCGGTCCGCCAGGTCCTTCAGCGACAGCGGCGGCGGGCCGCCGATGTTGAAGACATGGCCGTTCACCTGCGGCTCCGTCGCGTGCAGCGCCGCACGCAGGAAGGCGTCGGTGACATCATCGAGATAGGTGAGGTCGCGCAGCTGATCACCCCCCCACACCTCGAAAGCCTCGCCTTCCAGCACGCGGCGGATCCAGATGCCGAGGAAGGTCTGCCGCGCATCGCGGATGCGCAGGCGCGGGCCGTAGCAGTTGGTCAGGCGGAGAGAGACGACGGGCCGGCCATGCACCCGGTTTTCGAGCAGCCAATACTGTTCACCGGCCCATTTGGAGACGCCGTTCGAATCCGGCGGGTTGACCGTGTGCTTTTCATCCACCGGCAGGTATTGCGGCCGGCCATAGAATTGGCGGGTGGAGGCATGGACCACCACCGCCTTCGGTGCCGCTTCCCGCATCACGCCGATCAGGCGGACCTGCGCCACGGCATTGATGGCGATGTCGGAAACCGGGTCCTTCTGCCCGCCCATATGGCTGGTCTGCGCCGCCATGTTGAACAGCACATCGATGCCCTGGCAGAGCGAATGCAGCTCCGCGTCGCGGATATCGCCGCGCACCAACATGACATTGCTGCCCTCGAGGTTCAGCGGGCTCGCCCCGCCATCCGGCACCATGGCGTCGAGCGCCACGACGCGCGCCCCTTCCGCCGCGAGCGCATGGCACAGCCCACTGCCGAGGAAGCCGGCCCCGCCCGTCACCAAGACCCGCTTGCCGCGCCAACCGTTGATGGTCACCGCCCGTTATTCCCCATGTCCTGCGTTATGCCGCACCCGCTCAACCCTTGGTCGCCGGGGCAGTTCCAAGCCGTTGGCCAGAATAGCGCCGCGCCCGGATCGGGCCCCACCAGGCCTCATGGTCCAGATACCAGCGAAGCGTGTGTTCCAGCCCGGCCTCGAAATCGTATTTCGCCGTCCAGCCCAGCGCGATCTCGGCCGAGGCCGGGTCCATCGCGTAGCGGAAATCATGCCCGGGGCGGTCCTTCACGAAGGTGATCAGCCGCTCACGCGGGCCCGCCGGGTCCGGCCGCAGCCGGTCCAGCGTCGCGCAGATGGCCTTCACGACCTCCAGGTTGCTGCGTTCCTGGCGCGGCCCGATGCAATAGGTGCCGCCCGGCTTGCCGGCGCCGAGGGCGGCCAGGCACAGCGCCTCCGCATGGTCCTCCACATGGATCCAGTCGCGGATATTAGCGCCATCGCCATAGACCGGCAGCGGCTTGCCTTCCAAGGCGTTGAGCGAGACCAGCGGGATCAGCTTTTCCGGGAATTGCCACGGCCCATAGTTGTTCGTGGTGTTGGAGACGAAGGACGGGAACCCGTAGGTGTGGTGCCAGGCCCGCACCAGATGGTCCGACGCCGCCTTCGAGGCGGAGTAGGGGCTGCGCGGATCATAGGGCGTGTGTTCGTCGAAGGGCTTGTCATCCGAGGATTCAAGGCTGCCGAAGACCTCATCGGTCGAGATGTGGTGGAAGCGGAAGGCCGCCTTTTCCGCGCCTTCCAGCCCGGCCCAATAGGCCCGCGCGGCTTCCAGCATCACCTGGGTGCCGACGACATTGGTGCTGATGAACTCGGCCGGACCATCGATGGACCGGTCCACATGGCTTTCGGCGGCCAGGTGCATCACCACCTGCGGGCGCCACTGCGCGAAGGTGGCGGCCATGGCGATGGGGTTGCAGATATCGGCCTTCACATGCACATGCCGCCGGTCGCCCCGCGCGGCATCCAGCGCCTCATGGCTCGCGGCATAGGTCTCCTTGTCCACATTGATCACCACATGGTCGGTGGTGGCGATCAGGCGGCGGACAACGGCGGAGCCGATAAAGCCCAGGCCACCGGTCAGCAGGATGTGCATAGCAACTCCTCGGTTACGCATAGTCATGGCGGCCAATTAAGGCAGGCGCGCGGCCAGTCCCGGGCGGCGCCATGACCTTCGGTGGGTCACCCCGCTTCGGGGGGCCGAGAATGCCCGCCCGGTCGCCCCGGGTCGAGATGCTGGCGGGCGGCCGAAGGCAAGGTGCGGTCCGGCCGGGCGCGGCGGCTGCGCATGATCTCCGCGAAGCCGAACAGCAGCAGCAACTGCCCCGCCAGCACTTCCAGCCCCGCCAGTACCCGCACCCCCTCATCGGAGGGCCGGATATCGCCGTAGCCGACGGTGGACAGAGTCGCGATCGAGAAATGCAGCGCATCCGAGAAAGTCAGCCGGATCGCCGTATCCACGCCACCCTGTGCTCCATGAAACAGCGCATGCGCCGACAGCCCATCGGCGATCCGGTAGGCGGAGGCGAAGCCGATGACCAGCAGGGCATACATCAGGATGAAGGCGACGATCGGCACAGCGAGATGCCGCGCCCGCGCCGAGAGTTCATCGACGATCAGCGCCACATCGACCAGCAGCCGCACCACGTCGCGCACCGAGAAGGCCACCATCACCGCGATCGCCGCCATCGCGCCAAGCAGACTGGCCGCCTGCACCCCCGGCGTCGCCCGGTTCACCGGCAGGATGAAGCAGACCAGCCCGACCAGGGACACGAAGGCGAGCCAGCGCATGGCATGCGGCAGGTGGTCCAGATCCTCCGCTTCCTGCTGTTCGGTCACCGCCGCCAATTCGCGCCGGCGCCACCAGACCATGACCAGGAAGGCGAGGACGGGCAGCAGGAAGGCGGGCGGGCGTGTCCATTCCGGCGCGTCCGGGAACTGCGCCCGGCCAAGCAGCACGAACAACGAGGCATAGAGCGCCAGGCCCGTCGCCGTGCCGAAGGCGAAGTGGATGCCGCGCGGGAACAGGAAATACAGGCACCCGAGCCCGAGCCCGGCCACCAGCACCACCGTCACCGGCATCAGCCCGCCTTCGTCGCCGACCCCCGCGGCCACCAGGAAGGACAGCGCCATGGTGAAGGCGCAGGACCGCACCCAGGCGCGGAAATTCCGCCCGGCGAAGGAGCCTGTCGCCACCCGGCTCACCGGGCCTATGCCACCGGGGCCAACGCAACGCCGGTGATCTCCACCTTCCAGCGGGGATCGACGAGCGCGGCCTCGATGGTCATCCGCGCCGGCTTGGCGGTGGGGTCCAGCCAAGCATCCCAGGCCCGGTTCATCGCCGGCGCATCCCGGATATCGGCCAGCACGCAGGTGATGCTCATCAGCGCGCGCTTGTCGGTCCCGGCCTCGGCCAGCAGGGCATCGATCTGGGCCAGGATGTCGGCGGTCTGGCCTTCCGCATCCAGCGTCGGGTCATCGGCGACCTGGCCGGCGAGGTAGATCAGCCCGCCACCCATGACGGCCCCGGAAAGGCGCTGTTCTTCGGCGATGCGGCGAATGGCCATGGTCTGCTCCTGCAATCTTCCCAATGCCGGTCCGCAATGCCACATCGCGGCCAGAACCGGGAGCGTGACATGCAGGGCATTCTCGACAAGACCATCCTCGCCAGCCGATTCATCCTGGTGGTGTTCCTCGGCGGGCTGCTGCTGGCGCTGCTGGTCTATGCCGTGGGGTTCCTGAAGAAGCTGTGGAAATTCGCGGGCAAGGCGACGGATGGCGCTGATAACCAGCAATTGCTGGACCTGCTGCATCTGCTGGATGCCGCCCTCGTCGCATCGCTGGTCGTGATGGTCGCGATCTCCTCCTACGACAACCTGGTCTCCCGCCTCGCGGCCTCCGAGGAAGGGAAGGAAGTCGGCTTCGCGACGGTCGATCCCGGCAATCTCAAGATCAAGCTGGCGACGGCGCTGACCGCCATCTCCTCCATCCACCTGTTGCAGATCTTCATGGAGGTGGAGACCTATTCGGACCGCGCCATCACCTGGGGCCTGGCGATCCACGGCATGTTCCTGGCCGGCGCCGTCGCCTTGGGCGTGCTGGACCGGCTGCAGGCGGCGGGGAAGAAGGCAAAGGTATAGATCTGCGGTCCTCAGGCTCCGGGGGCCGGTGGGTATGGATGGGCCTTGCCCTCACCCCGCCAGATGCGGCCGCCTGACGAAGCGCGCGAGCAACCCATCCACCGGCCCCGCCACCACGGAGCCAACCCAAAGCACCCCGGCCATCAGCACGATGGCCGGGCCGGAGGGCAGGTCGAGGTGGTAGCTCGCCAGCAGGCCGAAGAACGCCGACAGTATCGCCAGCCCGACCGCCGCATAGACCAGGCCTGCCAATTCGCGGGACCAGTGCCGCGCCGCGACGGCGGGCAGCATCATCAGCCCGACGGCCATCAGCGTGCCCATGGCCTGGAAGGCCGCCAGCACGTTCAGCACGACCAAGCCTAGGAAGGCCATGTGCCACAGCCCGCCCCGCGCGCCCTCGGCGTCGGCGAAACCGGGGTCGAAGCATTCCAGCGCCAATGGCCGCCAGCCCAGCGCCAGGACCGGCAGGGTCAGCGTCGCGACGCCAGCCATCAGCAGCAGCGCCGGATCATCCACCCCCAGCACCTGCCCGAACAGCAGATGCGTGAGGTCCCCGGTATCGCCGCGCAGCGAGACCAGCGTGACGCCGAGCGCCAGGGCGATAAGATACAGCGCGGTCAGCGCGGCATCCTCCCGCCCCCCCGTGGCGCGGGACAGCGCCCCGGCGCCGACCGCCACCAGCAGGCCGGCGATCAGCCCGCCGATCGACATGGCCGGCACGGAAAACCCGGCGACGAGGAAGCCCGCGGCGATGCCCGGCGTGACGCCATGGGCCAACACTTCCGCCGTCAGGCTGGTCCGCCGCAGCATCAGGAACACGCCGAGCGGCGGCGCCGCGACGGCAAGCGCCAAGCACCCCACCAGGGCGCGCCGCATGAAGCCGAATTCGAGGAACGGCCCGAACAGCGCTTCCATGGTCAGGCGGCGCAGGCCGGTGCGGCTTCGTCCCAGGCCTCGGCCATCATCCGGGCGCGCAGGCGGTTGGGGGCGGAGAGCACCTCCGCCGTCGGCCCGCTCGCCACGCATTCCCGTGCCATCAACAGGCAATCCGGGAATTCGTCCCGCACGAGGTCGAGGTCGTGCAGCACGGCCAGCACCGTCCGCCCTTCCCCATGCCAGCGCCGCACCAGGGCCAGAAGGTCCGCCGCGGTGCGGGCATCGACGGCGTTGAAGGGCTCATCGAGCAGGATCAGGTCGGCATCCTGCACCAGCAGCCGTGCGAACAGCAGGCGCTGGAACTGCCCGGCCGACATGGCACCGACCGGGCGGCGCCCGAAACCGCCAAGCCCCACCGCCTCCAGCGCCGCCTGGGCGCGGGCGTAGTCCTCCGCCCCCGCGCCGCGGAAGGCGCCGAGGCGGGACCACATGCCCTGCATCACCACATCGAGGCAGTGGATCGGGAAGGCGCGATCCATGCCGGATTGCTGCGGCAGCAGCGCGATGCGCGGCCGCGACGCGCCCTCGGCCTCGATGCTGACGCGCCCGGAATCGACGGGGTGCTGCCCCGCGATGGCGCGCAGCAGCGTGGTCTTGCCCGCGCCATTCGGCCCGACGATCGCCGTCAGGCTGCCGGCGGCGAAGCGCGCGGAGACGTGATGCACCGCCGGGTGGCGCTGATGCGTCGCCGTCAGGTCCCGCAACTCCACCGACGGGCCGCGGAGCACCGTCACAGCGCCAGCGCCCAGGCGACGCAACCCCACAACACCACCAGCACGCCCAAGGCCAGCGCCAGGCGGGCGCCGGCGCCGGAGGACAGGGCCAGGGGGTCTCGGAACGGCATCGCCACGGGGAAGATGGTTACCTTATAACGTAGCATTCTCTATAGCGCTGGCCGACCATCGCCGCAAAGGGGATCGCGAAGGGAGTGGGCAAAGCCCCTCGGGCCGACTACCTGAAGCCCCGATGGATCCCACCCTTCCCTCGCCCGACCCCGATGCCGCCCTGCGCCAGGCGCTGCGCCGCCACCGCCGCGCGGCGACCGGACTGCTGGCCGGCATGGGCGGGCTGCTGGTCGGCACCTATGCGATGCCACCGGGCTACACGACGGACCTGTTGCAGGCCGCCTCCAAGGCCGGCCTGGTCGGCGGCATCGCCGACTGGTTCGCGGTGACGGCGCTGTTTCGCCACCCTCTCGGCCTGCCCATCCCGCACACCGCCATCATCCCCCGTCAGAAGGAACGCCTTGGCGAGGGGCTCGGCCGCTTCGTCGCCAACCATGTCTTCACCGAGGCCGAGGTCTCCCGCGTGCTCGCGCGCCTCGACCTCGCCGGCATCCTGCGCGGCTGGTTCGCCGACCCCGCGGCGGTGCAGCCCGCTGCCGTGGCGCTCGCCCGCGCCATGCCGCGCATCCTGGCAACGTTGGAAGATGGCCGCGCCAGGCGCCTGATGGGCCGCCTTCTGCCGCGCATCGCCGGCGGCCCTGGCGCCGCCAGGGTGGTGGCAAGGGCGCTCGCCGCGCTGATCGAGGGCGGACGGCACCATGAGCTGTTCGACCTCACCATCCGCCAGTTGAAGATGCTGCTGGCGGCGAAGGAGGATCAGTTGCAGGCCGCCATCGCCGCCCGCGTCCGCCAGGAAGGCGGCGCGCTGGTGGGCTGGCTGGCCGGTGCCTCCATCGCGCGCCGGGTGCTGGCCGCGCTGAACGCCGAACTGGACAAGGTGGAGCCCGGGGATTCCGAGCTGCGCCACGCCTTCGAGGCCTGGATCCGCGCCGAGGTGGCGCGGCTGGAGCATGACCCCGCCCGCGCCGCCGCGCTCGGCCGCGCCCTGGCCGACGCGATGCGTCACCCCGCCGTCGCCACCTGGCTCGGCGATGTCTGGACCCGGCTGCGCGGGGCGCTGGAAGCCGATGCCGCCAACCCCACCGGCCGCACCGTGCAGGCCCTGGCCGGCGCGCTTGCCAATATCGGCACCATGCTGGCCGAGGATGAGGCCGCCCGCGCGCGGCTGAACAAGGGGGCGGAACGCGTGCTGATCGCCCTGCTACCGGCCGGGCGTGCCCAGCTTTCCGATTTCATCGCCGGCGTCATGCGGGGCTGGGACACCGCGACGGTGACGGAGAAGATCGAGCTGCGGGTCGGCAAGGACCTTCAATATGTCCGCATCAACGGCACGCTGGTCGGCTTCCTCGTCGGCGGCGGGCTCTTCGCCCTGCTGACGGCGATCTTCGGCCGGGTCGCGGTGTAGCCCCCCAACCGGGGCCTCCTGGCATTCCGCGTGGCATGGCGGCTGCAAGACACCGCTCAGAACGCTCTCGGGTTGCATTCTGCCATGCAACTTGCGAGGACGAATGACCGGAGCCTGCCAAATGCCTCGCCTTCCCATCCGCGGTACGACCCTCTCCGACTGGCTGCACCTGCAGAATGCAAGCGAAGGCGTCGAAGTGTATGCTGACGCCGGCGATGACGGCATCCTCGGTTCCGCCTTCGCCGACCTCGTCTTCGGTGGCTCGGGCAATGACATGCTCTGGGGCGAGCTCGGCGCCGATACCCTGTTGGGCGAGGCCGGCAACGACGCGCTCTATGCCGGCGAAGGCGATGACAGCCTCGATGGCGGCGCGGGCGACGACACCCTCTCCGCCGGCAGCGGCAACGACACCATCGCCATGGGCACGGGCGACGACATCGCCTGGGGCGATGACGGCGATGACCGCGTCGCCACTGGCGGCGGCAATGACAGCGTCTGGGCCGGCACGGGCAACGACTTCGTCGATGGCGGGGCCGGCAATGACAGCCTGCTCGGCGATACCGGCCATGACACGATCCTCGGCGGCGAGGGCCGCAACACGCTGGTGGGCGGCGAAGGCGATGACAGCATCGCCGCCGGCGCCGGCAATGACGACCTGACCGGCGATGCCGGCAACGACACGATCAACGCCGGCAACGGCAACAACACCATCTGGGGCGGCCAGGGCGATGACAGCGTCACCGCCGGCACGGGGAACGACCTCATCGCCGTCGATGCGGGCAACGACACCGTCGCCTCCGGCGGCGGCAATGATGCCGTGCACGGCAATGCCGGCGCCGACCGCCTCGATGGCGGCGCCGGCCACGACACGCTGACCGGCGATGACGGCGCGGATACGCTGATTGGTGGCGCCGGCAACGACATCATGCATGGCAGCAACGGCAACGACCTGATCATCGCCGGCACGGGCGCCGACAAGGCCTATGGCGATGGCGGCAACGACACCATCATCCGCACCGGCGTCGATGCGGTGGCCGATCTGCTGGAAGGCGGCGCCGGCATCGACACGCTCGGCTTCGACCTGACCCGCGCCGAATGGCTCGACACCAATTTCCAGGGCGAGCTTGCCGGCCTGCTGCGCCACATGGGCGCGGGCAAGCAGGGCAACTACGTCTTCGAGGCCCAGTCCCTGACCGTCCGCACCTTCGAGGCCGCCGCCATCACGGTGGACGGCGTGGCGCTGACCGCGGCGGATGACGCGGTGACCGCGCGCGCCGACAGCTACACCGTCAGCGAGGACGCGGCCTTCCTCTCGGCCAATGTGACGGCCAATGACCTGGTGGCGGACCTCGTCGCCCGCGTCGCCCTGACCACGGGCGCCAGCGCCGGCGCCCTGGCGCTGGGCAGCGATGGCGGCTTCACCTGGAATGGCGGCGATGCCTTCCAGGCGCTGCGCGACGGCGAGAGCCGAGCGGTGACCTTCGCCTACCAGGTGACGGACGCCGATGGCGACAGCGGCTCTGCCAGCGTGACCATCACCGTCCTCGGCGCCAATGACGGCCCCACCGCCAATGCCGATGAGGCGAAGGTGGATGAGGACAGCGCCGTGAAGATCGATGTGCTGGCCAATGACAGCGATGCCGAAGGCGAGGAACTGACCCTGGTCTCCGTCTCCGACTCCCACTACGGCGCCGCCATCCGCATCGAGGGCGGCATCGTGATCTATGACGCCAGCGCCTCCGCCAAGCTGCAGGAACTCGGCGAGGGCGAGACGGCGAAGGATGCCTTCACCTATGTCGTCCGCGATGCCTCAGGCGCCGAGACGACGCAGGACGTCACCGTCGTGGTCACCGGGCTGGCCGACAAGGAGCCGCCGATCGTCGAGGGCAAGACCATCGCCTCCTTCGAAGGCGAGTTCGACGGCGACTGGAAGCGCACCGGCGATGTCTCCCTCACCGAGGGCGGCACCGACGGCAAGATGGCCGCCCTGCTCTCCACCGCCGATGGCGCGAAAGAGAAGGAGGTGGAAGGCTGGCTGCACCTGGAGAAGGGCACGCTGGACAACCTCGACCGGGGCGACGCGCGGGAAGGCTCGGGCATCCGCGGCAAGGTCGATCTGGCAGAGGGGCAGACCCTGGGCTTCGACTGGCTCTTCGCGACGGGCGAGAAGATCGAGGGCAACGACTTCGCCTTCGTCACGATCCGCCGCAGCGGCGATGAGACCGTCACCCTGCTGTCCGACATCAAGACCCTCGCCGGCGAGGGCGACACCGGCTGGCAGTCCTTCCGCTTCACCGCGGAGAAGGAAGGCGGCTACGAGATCGGCATCGGCATCATGGATGTGGACGGCACGGCGGGCGACAGCACGCTGATGGTGGACCACGTCTGGATCGGCTGATCCCCTGAACCACCGGCCCGCCCGGCCGCCTCAATAGGGCAGCCGGTCCGGCTTCGCGGCCCATTCGGCAAAGACCTCCAGCGCCTCGGCGCCCAGCAGGCGGCGCATGGGCAGGGTGCGGGCCTCGATCGGCTTCGGGATCTCGGCATAGAGGAATTCGTCGTCGAAGCCGATGGACGCGGCCTGCACGCGATCATTCGCATAGGCCACGGCATCGACGCGCGCCCAATACAGCGCGGCCAG
>CANJXD010000023.1 GCA_947478535.1 Acetobacteraceae bacterium | reverse complement strand
GCCGAAGCGGCGCATCGAGCCGATATTCGGCGCGAGGTTCCCGGTATCAAGGTTCACCGCGCTGACCCGAGCCGTGAGACGCCCGCCAACACCCGGCACAGCAAGACTGCCCTCGGCGCCGGCGTGCGATTCGGTCAGCTTGTCGATGCCGGAATCGCCGGAGCGCGTGCGCATGCCGAAGGCCGGGGAGAAGCGGGGGGCCGATTCTTCCCGCACTTCCTGCAACTGGCGCGTGATCTCGCCCAGCAGCGGGTCCGACGGCTGGCTGGACTGGTTCGGCAACTGCGCCTGGGCAAATTGCAGCCCCTGCATAGGCTGACCCATTGGGGGCTGACCCATCGAGGGCTGGCCCATTTGGGGCTGCGCCGCCTGAAACTGACCCGGCTGGTTGAACTGCGGCTGGGCCATCTGCTGGCGGGCGATGGCCGCCTGCTGGGCCTGCAACACCTGAAGCTGCGCCGGCGACAGATCCTGCCCGGACAGCGGCACGCGCCGGAACGGGTTCTCATAGCCCGGCTGGGCCGGCTGCTGGACCTGCGGCGCCAACTGGGCGGAGGAACCGCCGCCAAGCAGGCCGACTGGCGTCTGCGTGGTATCGAGGCCGATCTGCTGGCGGCGCAGCTGGGCGGCCTGCTGCAAGGCAGCCTGGGCGCGGCGCTGGTCGCCCCAGGCGCGGGCGAGGCGGGCTTCGAGCAGGGGGATGCGCGGATCGCTCGGCATCAGCGCGCGGCCCTCGCTGATCAGGGCCTCCGCCTTGCCCCAATCCCGCGACGAGATGGCGGAATCGACGGCGGCCTGGCGCGCATCCGTATCGCGCGGGTTGCGCGACAACACGGCTTCGGCGATCCGGCCGGCCTGTTCCGGGTCCCTCGCACCCTGGTAGAGCCGGGCGAGGGCGAGGTTCGCGGCGGGGTTCGCTGGGTCCGACCGCAGGGCGGGAGACAGCACTTCAAAGGCCGTCGCCTGGTCCCCGGCGCGGTTCAGTTGATCCGCGGCGCGGATCGACAGGCCGGCGGAGATGTTGTTCGCCTGCCGGCGCTGCTCCGAGGACAGCCGCGACGCGTCGATCTGCTGGGCGCGGATCGCGGCCTCCTGGTCCAACCCGGCTTCCATCAGCGCGCCAGCGGCGGCGAGCTGCGTCTGCGGCTGCTGGGCACGCGAATTCAGCGCATAGAGCCGTGCGGCTTCCTGGGCGCCGCGCGGATCGTTCATCGCGTTCAGGGCGCGCACGGCGGCGGGGCCGGCTTCCCCGGTCGGGTCCGGGCGGGCGGCAATCATCAGCAGGCGCTGGCGGGCTTCCTGCCGGCGCCCCTGCGTGGCGAGGGAGGCAGCGCCCCTGACTTCCGCCTGCACCCGGGCAGAGGCGAGCATCCGCGTCTGGTCCTGGGTGCGGACGCCATTGGGGATGCGTTCGAGCAGCCGCACGGCATCGGCCGGCCGGTTCTGTTCATTCGCGAACAGCGCGGCGGCGTGGATCGTATCCGGCGTTGCGCGGCTGGCGACGGTGCCGTCCATCATCTGCCGGGCCTCCGCGCCACGGCCGTTACGGATCATCAGCCGCGCGAGGTCGAGGCGCGGCCAGGGGTTGTTCGGGTCGTTTTGCACCGCGGCGCGCAGCAGGGCGGCGGCGGCCTCGGGGTCATCCGTGCGCTGCGCCTCGGCCCGCAGGGCGTCGGAGCGGATCTGCGGTGCCGCGGTGCCGCCGATGCGGCGATAGGCTTCCTCGGCTTCGGCGAACTTGCCCTGCGCGGAGAGCGCATTGGCGAGGCCGGACATGGCAGCGCCGAAATTCGACCGGCGCGCGAGGGCGGCGCGGTAGCGCTGCTCGGCCACCGCCGCATTGCCCTGGCGCAGCGCGATATCGCCCAGCAGCGCATCCGCATCCGGGCGGTCCCCGCCATTGCGGGCGGCGATGCGCGTCAGCAATTGCTCGGCCTGGGCGATGTTGCCGGCATCGACCATGTTGCGCGCGGTCTGGATATCCGGCCCAGGCGCACCGCCACCACCACCACCCCCGCCGCCGGGACCCGCCGGGCCACCGCGCTGGGACGCCCCTTGCAAGGCCCGTTCCCAGGCCGCGCGGCGGGACGGATCAGCATCGATCGCCTGTTGCAGCAGGCGCCGTGCATCGGCCTGGCGGCCCTGGCGCAGGCGGATCAGCCCCAGTCCGCCGAGGCCATCGGCGTCGTTCGGATCCAGCGCGAGCACGGCGTTGAAGCGTTCCTCCGCCGGGCGCAGGCGCCCCGCATTGAAGTCCCGCCACGCGGCGACGCGGTTGTTGCCGGCGTCATCGCCGGGGATCTGCGGCGGATTGCGCGCCAGCTCCAGCCGCCGCTGCATTTCCGCGTCGTTCGGGAATTGCTGGAGATAGCCTTCCAGCGGGCGCACGGAATCCGGCCCCTCGCCGAGCCACGTCAGCGCCTGGCGCCAGGCGGCGGTAGCGCTTTGCTCACTGCCGGGCTGACCGGACAGGCGGCGAAGATTGTCGATCCCCTGACCGCGCGTTTCCTCCCGGTAGGTGAGGATCTGGGCATTGGCGAGCTGCACGGCGGTGTTGTTCGGCGCGCGGCGGGCGAGCTGGCCGATGCCGTCCCGCGCTTCTCGCCAGCCACCCTCGGTGCCGGCCATGGTCTGGTAGTATTCGAGGGCGAAGCTGTCGGGGATCGGCCCGCCACCGAAAATCTGGCGATAGCGTTCGACGGCTTCCGCGTTCCGTCCGGCCTGGCCAAGCTGGCGCGCCTGGGCGAGCGCCGCGGCATCAACCGTGGAGGTGCGGACCGCGACATCGGCCTGCACCGTGCGCGGATCGGCGGGCGCCGTGGCGCGGAGACGGGACAGCGCTTCCTGCGCCTGGGCGGTGTTGCCGAGCTGGGCCTGCGCCTCCGCGATGCCGGACAGGGCATCGGCGTTGCGGGCATCCGATTGCAGAACGCGTTCCAGGGTGCGGATCACCTGGTCCGGCCGGTTCTGCAGCTTCCAGTAATTCGCCTGGTCGATCAGGGCCGCGATGCCGCGGTCCTGCGCCATGGCGGGACCGAAGGCGGGCACACCCAACAGCCCCACCGCCACCAGGGCGGAGCCCAGCAGGCGGGAGCGGAAGCGCCGGGTAGTGGTCTCGGGCAAGGGGATCATGGCGTCCTGGTCCGAAGGCGAATCGCGGCGCGTCGGCGCAGCGCCCAGTAGGCCGGGATGGTGACGATGGCGCAGGCGGCGATCAGCAGCAACAGCAGCAGGTCGGGTCGCGTGGACATGAAATATTGCGGCCAGACATGCGGCGGCAGGGTGCCGACGGTGTAGCGCCCGCCGAGCGAGAAGGAATTGATCCGCCCGCCAGACAGGATCGCCAGGTCGCCCTGCACGCGCGGAGATTGCTCGGGGTCGCGCAGCGCCGCCAGCATCATCTCCAGCCCCTGGGGGGTGGTGCCGGTCAGCGCGACGACGGAGCGGCCCGAGCGCAGCGGATTCTCGAAGCCGATCAGCATGCCGAGGCCATCGCCGGGCGAATTCAGCAGCGCCGAAGCCTGGTCCCGCGCGATGCGGGGCTCATCGCCGAGGAAGACGTTGCGGAAGCCGTCCAGCGCATCCGGCAGGGCCACGGAAAGCCGATTGCCTTCCAGCGTCACCGGCCCATCCCGCAGCAGGCGTTCCAGCGCCGGCTGCCGGCCGAGCGTGCCGATCACCAGCATGTCGCGGTTGCCCACCTCATCCAGCCCGCCGGGGCGCACCACCTGAAGGCCGGTGCTGGCATGACCGACATGGGCAGCAAGCCGGCCCATCAGCGTGAGGAAGGAGGAAAGCTCCACCGCATTCGGCCGGTCCGGCATCACCACCGCGGTGTCGCTGAAATCGGCCATCCGGGTGAAGGGGAAGCCCGACCCCGCGAAGAAGGCGAGGTTCGGCAGGGTGGTGAAGCGATAGGCATCGGTCAGGTCGATGGTGCTGTCCGGGTCGATCGAGGCGCGCACATCGGCCGGCACCGCCACGCAGTCACCCCGGTGCATCGGGCGCATGTCGAAGCGGAGCTGCAATTCATTCATGCCGAAGATCAGGTAGGGCGGCAGCCCGAAACGGGAGCTCTGCCGTTCGGCCTGGCCGACCTGGCGGGTCAGCAGGTTGAGCGGCCAGGGGGCTTCCGGGTCGCGCAGCGGCAGGCTGCGCAGGTAGATGTCGTTCAGCGCGACATCGAGGCGCGAGACCGCGACATCCATGATCGGCCCGGGTGGCGCACGGTAATGCGCTTCCACGGGCAGCGGGCGACCACGCCAGGTATAAAGGTCCGGCGCCGTCCGGAACGGGATGGCGATCGGGCCAGGGGCGTAGCCGAAGGCCTGCAATTCGGAGGGATCGACCAGTTCGCCGAAGCGCACCGGACGGTCGCTGCGGATCCAGCGCGGCGCGTCATAGGGCTGGCGCGCCGGCAGGGTGATCGGCTGCACCACCGCAACTTCACCGGCCAGGACTTCCTTGCTGCCAGCGAGCACGGAGGCGGCGGCGGCGGCTTCCTGTCCGCTGCGGCCTCCGACGATCAGCAGCAGGCCGTAGGGGTCCGAGGGGTTCGGCACCAGCGCCAGCGTCGGCCCGTCGAAGCGCGGCAGGGTCACGCCGGGGATCTGTTCATTGCCGGCGACGATGACCACGGCATTGCCGCGGGCGGGAAGCTGGAAGCCCACGGGGAAGCTGGCGCCGCGGTAGTCCGCCTGCACGGCGAACCAGGTGGCGACGGTGGCCGCGGCCTTCAACGATTCGTTGCTCGCCGCTTCCCCCATGACGACTGGCAGGATCAGTGGCTCACGCAGCAGGCGCGGGTCGAAGAAGGGTTCCGGCAGGCGGGCGAGGTCGCGCTGCAGGGGCAGGCGCTCCAGCGTCACCTGCAGGGTCGAGAGGTCGGAGATATTGGCCCAGAGCAGGCCCGAGAGCGGGTCGTTGCACTCCACCGTGTAGCGGCCGGTGAAGCGGAAATTCATCCGGTTGAGGTCGGCGAAGAACACCGGGTTGATCGGGAATTCGAGTGGCCCGAAGGCCGGGCGGTTGCGATCGGGGTTGATGACGCCAACGAACTGCTCGTTCAGCGCCATCGCGATCTGGCTGTATTCCGGGATCAGCGCCGGGCTCGTCGCACCCTGGAGGACGAGGCGCGCGCCGGTGACAACCTCGTCGCCGCGGATGCCGAACAGCACGCCCTGAAGGTCCGAGGTGCCGCGCATCTGCATCGGCGCGCGCAAGCCGAGCTGGCGCAGCGTGCGCGTCTCGGTGCGGGAAGACCCGGTGCCGCCGGTGGGGGAGCCGAAGCTGCCGACGGCGGGCCCGCCGAGGAAGCCAGGCTGCGCGACGGGCAGCGGGCCACCGCTGCCGGCGGCAACGCCCGGCAGGCCGCCGGGCGCGCTCGGCGTGCCGAGCAGGCCGCCGCCAAGGGCGGGCGCGGGCGGGGCGAAATTCGTCCCGCCGGGCTGGATGCCGCCACCCGACTGGGCAGTGGGCTGGCCGCCTTGCAGGAGGAAGGGGCTGGCGGCGCCCGAACCGGCGGCGGGCAGTGGCGTGCCAAGGCCCTGGGCCGGCGGCGCGCCAAAGGTGCCGATGCCGGGGGATTGCGGCGACAGCGTCATCGGCAGACCCTGCGGGCCCGGCTGCAGCGGCGTCGGCGGCGGGGGGGCGCCTCGCAGATTGACCTGCGACAGCGCGATACCCGGCGCCCCGAGCGCCAGCATCAGCGCCACTGCGGCGGCGCGGCGGATGCTGCTTTCGCCACGCGCGCGGCGCTGCGGCTGCGCGGGGGCGGGCTCACCCGGCGTCGTGCCATCCGCGCCCTCGACCGGGGCGGCGGCAAGGCTGCGCGGGATCTGGGTCCGCCGGCTGCGACGGACGAAGAAGGAGAACTGGCTGTCGCCGCGGAACAGGCCGCCGATCGAACGGGCCACTTCCGCCAGGCTGCGTAGCGGCTTGTCTTCTCGCACGTCGTCCCAATCCACCCATGCGTCGGCGCGGCCAAGGACGGCGCGGACAATATTGCCTTCATCATGCAGGGTCTGCGCGGCAAAGCGCAGTTGCATCCTGCCATCCTGCCAACGGAGCACTTCCGCCGGAATCGCGACCCATTCAGGACCGACATCGAGTTCGATCGTCACTGCGGCGTCATCAGGCACGCCCTCGGGCCGGTCCAGCGCCACGGCGGCACCGCCGAGCGAGAGGTCCATCGTTTCCCCTTCCAGGACGCGGCCATCGGCCAGCACCACATTGGCGGCGACCACGGCGCCAACGCGCGCGCGTTCGCGCACCTGCCGGCGTTCGCGGCCCACCGCGAGCCCCGCGAGCACGACCACGAAAGACAGGCCGGCCCAGATGAAATTCAGCGCGAAGGCCTGAAAATCCAGGCTGTCCACTGGATTGGTCGTCAGGCCATAGATGCCCGAGAGCAGCCCCGCGACCAGAGCCAGCGTCAGCACCATATTCGGGCCCACCGCGCGAAGGTCGAAGAAGCCTTCCTGCAGCGTGCCGCCCTTGTCCGTCACGTTGAACTTGCCCTTCTTGGGATCGAGCAGCGTCGCGAGCATCACCGGGATCAGATAGAGCGCGAGCACCGTCTCGTAGATTTCGGACCAGAAGCTGTGGCGGACATGGCCCGAGAGGCGGCTGGTGGCGCCGACGGAATGCAGGATGTGCGGGCCCGCATAGGTGAGGATGGCGAGCGGGCTGGCCGCGATGATGCTTTCCCCGAACAGCAGGAAGGCGAGCGGCGCGGTCAGGAAGACGAAGCGCGGCAGCGGGAACAGGAAGTGGAACTGCGACATGAAGTAGCAGCAGCGCTGCGCGAATTTCAGCCCAGACGCCGTCATCGGATTCTCGACCCGGAGAATCTGGATCATGCCACGGCCCCAGCGCATGCGCTGGCCGATATGGAGCATGAGCCGTTCGGTCGCGAGGCCGGCGGCGAGCGGGATGCGCAGATAGGCCGTGCGCCAGCCGCGGCGCTGCATCTTGAGGCTGCAATGGCAGTCCTCGGTCACCGTCTGGGTCGGCACACCGCCCACTTCCTCCAGCGCCTCGCGCCGGATCACGGCGCAGGAACCGCAAAAGAAGGCGGCGTTCCAGAGGTCATTCCCCTGCTGCACCAGGCCGTAGAACAGCAGGCCCTCATTCGGCACGCGCTGGCCGGAGGCGAGGTTCCGCTCGAAGGGGTCGGGCGAGTAGAAATGGTGCGGCGTCTGCACCATCGCGAGGTCCTTGTCGCGCAGCAGCCAGCCGACGGTGAGCTGCAGGAAGGCGCGCGTCGCCACGTGGTCGCAATCGAAGATCGCGATGTATTCGCCGGTGGTGTTCTTCAGCGCGGCGTTGATGTTGCCGGCCTTGGCGCCCTTGTTGTCGGCGCGGATGACGTAGTTGCAGCCGACCTGTTCGCAGAAGCGGCGGAATTCATCGCGCCGGCCGTCATCCAGCAGGTAGACGTTCATCTTCTCCCGCGGCCAGTCGATCGCGAGCGCGCCGTAAATGGCAGGCTTCACGACTTCCAGCGGCTCGTTGTAGCTCGGGATGAAGACGTCGATGGTGGGCCACAGGTCCGGATCGTCCGGCAGCGGCACCGGCTTGCGGTCGAGCGGCCAGATCGCCTGGAAATAGGCGAGCAGCATGGTCGAGACGGCATAGACTTCGGCCAGCAACAGGCCGGTGCCGAGGAAGGTCTGGCCGAAGCTGGTGAATTCCAGCGTATCGACCAACCGCCAATGCAGGTAGCGCAGCGAGATCAGGCAGGAGACGAAGACGATGAAGATCGTCACCGCCCGGCCCGGGATGCGGTCCACCACCAGGTACAGCAGGAAGCCGGCCACCGCGAGCCAGGCCTGCTGTTCGGCTTCCAGCGGCGCCACGATGAAGGTCAGGGAGATGATCACGGCCAGCACCATCACCGGCAACATCACCCAGGACCGCGCCCAGCCGGCGCCCCGGAAGCCTCTGCGATGGCGCAGCGCGTGCGCGAAACTCATCGAGCGCCCCAGCCCATCCCGAAGCCTTCGGGGGCAGAGGGCATGGCCGCCTCGATCGCGCGGGCAATGCCGCGGATGTCTTCCGCGGCGCGGCTGTCCGGCGCGATTTCCTGCACCAGCTTCTGCATCGCCAGGGCTTCGGCCAGGGTTTCATCGCGGCTGACCGCGCCGAGAAGGCGCGGGCCGAGATGCCGGGCCACGGCATCCGCCGCGGCGCGCGACAGGCGCGAATTCAGATCGACCTCGTTCAGCACGACGCGCAGGCGCCCGGCGAACAGCGCCGCCATGGTGCCCGAGCCGAGGAAGCGGCCGCTGTCGATATCCGGGATGAGCGCAGCGCTGATGGCTTCGGCCTGCAACACCGCCACCACCATGGACGCCATCGGCACCAGCACCGCCAGGGCGTGGGAGGGGCCGGGCGGGGTATCGGCGATGACCGTCAGGCCAGGGTCGGACAGGATGGAGCGCATCGGGGCGGCCAGCAGGTCCGGGTCCCGTTCCAGCGCGGCGGCGAGGCCGAGCGCGCCACGCAGTTCCATCGCGCCATGCGGCAGGACCATGACGCCGGAGGCGGTTTCCCGCACGCAGGCGTGCCAGTCCGGCCGACGCGGCAGGTCGGCGGTGAAGCCGCCCATATCGGTCAGCGGCACGCCGAAATGCAGGCGCAGCGTGTTCTGCGGATCGAAATCGATCACCAGGACCCGACGGCCATCGCGTTGCAGGGCATCGGCGAGGTTGGCCGACAAGGTGGTCTTGCCGACGCCGCCCTTGGGGGACGCAAAGCAGATCAGGGGCATGGAAGGGGGGAGCCTCCGGTCACGTCGTTGGCCGGTCTGCGCGCAGGGGGCGGCGCATTGCGGTGAAAGCCTCGTCTGGCGCCGCGCGTCCGGCGGCAATCAGACTTAGCAGGTCGGGTAGCGGGGTATCGACCGCGCTGGCGGGGACCAGCGGGGAGATCGGGGGGCCGGGCAGGGCGGGACGCGCCGCTGGGTCACGCCGCGCCATCAGGCCGCCGGGCAGGTCCAGCGCCTCGATGAGCGGGAACAAGGCACGCGGCTTCGGCACGGCCGCGACAAACGTCGTGGCTGGTGGCGCGGGGGAGATGGAGAGCGCCGCAAGGGTGGACAATGCGGCGCGGGTCGGCGCCGAGGCCGAGACCTCCACCCGGTCCGCCGCGCGCAGCAGCGTCATCGCCGCAACACCGCCATCCAGCGCGGGGGCCGGCGGGGGGGCGGGGATCGGCGGCGGCACGACGAGAAGCGGCGCCGCCAGCAGTGGATCGGCAAGGGCAGGCGCCGCAGGCGCGGGCTGCGGCAGCGCCGCTGGGGCAGGCTGCGGCAGCGCAGCGGGGGCAGGCCGCGACAGCGCAGCGGGCGCGAGCTGCGGTGCTGCCGCGGGGGCGGGCTGAGGCACCGGCGGCGAGGGCGTCCATCCACGCGCCTCGGTGGGGGCCACCGGTGCGGCTGCAGCAGGTGGCAGCGCGGCAGGCGGCGGCACCCAGACGGTACGGTCTTCGACCCGAGCCTCGGCGCGATTTTCCACCGGAGCGGGGGACAGGCCCGGCAGCGGCGGCAGCGCGGCAAGGCCGGGCAGTGGCGGCAGCACAGGCTCGATTCGCCGCGCGACCGACCCTGTCACCGGGGGGGCGGTCAGCGAGGGTGCGGGCATCGGCACAGGCTGCTGGGGCCAACTCGGGACCGGAGGCGCGGCCCAGGCGGTGGGCTCCGGCAATTGGGGCTCCGCCGGTTGCGGCCATGGGGCAGGGGCAGGGGTTGGCGTGGTCCAGGACTGTGCCGGCCACGCCGGAGCTGGCGCGGGCTCGGGCCAGGCCGGGGCCGGTGTCGCAGCAGGCGCAGGCCAGGACTGCGCCGGCCAAGCCGGAGGAGCCGCTGATTCGGACCAGGCGGGAGCCGGCGTCGGGGCCGCCCAGGTCGTGGCGGGCTCCGCCCAGGCGGCGGGCGCAGGCTCGGCTTCGGCAACCGGCACGTTCCAGGCCTCGGGAGGCGGAAGATCAGAGGGTGTGTCCGCCGATTCGGCAGCCGCCGTCATCGCCGCGCCCAGCAGGGCGTGCTGATCCGGCTCCGGCGCCGGGAGGGGCGTCCGAACAGGCTCATTGCCAAAACTACGATAACGGATGGCGGGGGACCGCAATGCAGCGGCAACCCGGGCCACATCCGTGTCCTGACCCATGCGCGATGAACCCCCGATCCGGCCTCAAGATGCCGTGACCTCTCGGCGAAGGGAATACCCCTTTGCTGTCTCTAAATCACGCCTTGATGGACACGGAAAGAGAATCTGCCCAAGCCATTCGCACAAGAAGCGTCAGAATAGCGGAATAATATTCTTTAGAGTCGATCACGGCTGGAAGAGCGGGCGCTGGGACTGGCCCAACCAACCGCCGCGCCTGACAGAGCAGTGCGATGGCCCGGATGCCCGCGGACGCTGCGTAAGGGGATACGCCATCCGAGGCAAGGTCAGTCCAGGCCGGCAGCCGCGGATGCTGGGGGTCGGTCCAGAAGCGCGCGGCGCTTTCGACCGCCGGTTCGCGCCCCAGCCCGGCCCAGGCGAGGTAGAGCGGCACCCGCACCGCATCATAGGAAAACCGGGCCGGCCATCCCGGCGCCGGCTGCGGCCGGCCACCGCCGCGCGGCAGGGCCACCCAATCCGATGGCAGGCCCCAGCGGCCGAAGCGGGCGCGGCGCAGCATCGCAAGGCCATCCGCCGCGACTCGCAGCCAGACCGGGTCCGGCACCGCTTGGGCCAGCACCCGCAATGCCGGAAACGCGTAATAGGAAGGATTGATGACGATATGGTCCCGCTGCTCGAACCCGGCGGCGCCGGGCAGCAGCACCGTCTCCTCCCCCACCTGGCGGACGAGGAGGCGAAGGATGTCCCGCGCTACGGCGACGCCCTGCGCGGTGTAGTCGCCATCCCGCCAACGCTGCCCGGCGCGCAGCAGGGCCCAGGCGATCATCAGATCCCCATCCGTGGCGTTGTTGGCGTCATCGACACCCCCTCCCCCCGCGCCCCCACCACCGGCCGCAGCGCCGCCGGTGACAGCCCCTGGCGCGCCTTCCGGCCGCCAACGCCAGGCGAAAAGCGCATCGCCGCGCCGGGACAGCACGCGGCGGGTCCAGCCGAGGATGAGGTCGAACGCCTCCCGCTCTGCCACCCGTTCGGCGGCGAGCAGCGCCCAGCCCTGGCCCTCGCTGTGGGAGATGCCGCCGTTGAAGCTGTCCACCACCCTGCCCTCCCGCGTGATGAAGCGGGCGCGAAAGACCTCCCATTCGGCGGTATCCAGCCCGGGCGATGCTTGCGCCGGGCGGGATGCGGTGCCGGAGCCGATGGCGAGCAGGGCTGGGGCCGCCAACGCGGCGAACAGGGTGCGACGGCAGGGGGCAGCGGCTTGGGGTCGGAGTTGGGACATGAGGACCAGGGTCGCAGCAGGCGATGAAGCGGGGGTTGACGCGGAACAACACAACCGCAACACCTTATATGTTTACGATTTACCCGTATAGGTTGTATTTCTATAAGCGTCCTCTCGCCCTTGTCGCGACCGTTGACACCCCTTTCAGGCCAGCTTCGCGCAGGCCGCGCGGAGCCAGGCCGCGTCCTCGGCCGGCAACCGGCCTTCCAGCGCCGCCAGCACCCGCGCGTGGTAGGCATCGATCTGCGCGATCTCCGCCGGCGAAAGCGCCGCCACCAGGATCAGCCGCCGGTCATAGGGGGCCAGGGTCAGCGTCTCGAAGTCGAGGAACGGCTTCACCTGGCCGGGCAGCGCGGCGGCGCGGCGGACCATCAGCAGGTTCTCGATGCGGATGCCGTAGGCACCAGGCAGGTAGAAGCCCGGCTCATTGGAAAGGATCATGCCGGGCGCGAGCGGCACCGGGCGGGCGGCGCGGCTGATGCCGGCCGGCCCCTCATGCACCGAGAGGAAACTGCCGACGCCATGGCCGGTGCCGTGGTCGTAGTCGAGCCCCGCATCCCACAGCGGGCGGCGGGCAAGGGCATCGAGATGCGGACCGCCGATGCCTTCGGGGAAGCGCAGCGCGGAGAGCGCGAGATGGCCGCGCAACACCCTCGTAAAGCGCGCGGCGAGTTCCTCCGGCGCCGGGCTGGGTCCGGTGAACAGCGTGCGGGTGACATCCGTGGTGCCGTCCCGGTACTGGGCGCCGCTGTCGATGAGGTAGGCCTCGCCGGGATGGATGGCGCGGTCGGTCTCGGGGGAGGCGCGGTAGTGGATGATGGCGCCGTGTTCGCCCGCACCGCTGATGGCGGGAAAGCTCTCGCCGACGAAATGCTCGCCCGACGCCCTGAGGGCGAGGAGTTGGGCGGCGGCCGACATCTCCGTCTGCCCACCCGCCGGGACCACGCGGTCGAACCAGGCAAGGAAGCGGACCAGGGCGACGGCATCCCGCGCATGGGCCTGGCGGGCGCCGTCCTGCTCGACCGGGTTCTTGCAGGCGCGCGGCAGGCGGCAGGGGTCCTCCCCTGCTTCCGGGATGGCGCCGGCGGCGCGCAGGGCCTGGGCGAACCAGGCGGGGGTGACATCGGCATCCACCCGCACCTTGCGGCCGGACAGGCCAGCAAGACAGGCTGGCAGCGCGGCGGGGGGCAGCAGGCTGACCGCATTGCCGAGATGGGCGCGGAGTGCGGCATCGGCACGGGCCGGGTCGAGGAAAAGCTCCACCGTCCCATCCGCGTGCAGCAGGGCGCAGGCCAGGGCGAGCGGGGTGTGGGACAGGTCGCTGCCGCGCATGTTCAGCAGCCAGGCGACGGAATGCGGATCCGCCAGCACGACGGCATCCTGGCCGGCGGCACGCAGCAAAGCAGCGGCATCGCCGCGCTTGGTCGCCGCATCCACACCGGCGAAGGCGGCGGGATGGGGCACCGGCGGTGCGATGGGGGGAACAGGGCGATCGGCCCAGACGGCATCGATGGGGTTTGCCGGCAGCGGCACCAGCGTGGCGCCGGAGGCGCCCAGGCGGTCCAACTGGGATTCCGGATGCAGCCAGGGATCATAGCCGATGCGGGCGCCGGGGAAGTCCCGCTTCAGGAGATCGGCGGGGGGCTGGTCGACCAGATGGCGGGTTTCCCACAGCGCCGGATCGGCTTCCCGCGCCGCCTGGGTGGTGTAGCGGCCATCGATGAACAGGATGGCACGGTCCCGCAACACCAAGGCGAGGCCAGCGGAGCCGGTGAAGCCGCTGATCCAGGCCAGGCGCTCCGCCGAGGCAGGCACGTATTCGCCAAGGAAGGCATCGGCGCGGGGCACGAGGAGGCCATCGACACCGAGGCGGGCGAGTTCGGTCCGCAGGGCAGCGAGGCGGGTCGCCTGGGAAGTGAGGGGATGGGTCAGGATCATTGTTGCCGAAGCCCTAACGTTGAAACATGTATCCACAGAGTTTCATGCAATGAACGCATGGCTCTGCTGTGGCCATGCCGCATCACCTGTGGCGCCATGGTCGCTATGTTGCCTCTGCGAAGCGCGGCCGATGGCGGAGACACCGCCACGGGGACCGCGCCCCACAACAGAGGTTATCATGAACGCCCGCTTTTCCGGGGAACAGGCCATCCTGATCCCGCACGCCGCCGCCCGCATGACGCGCGAGACCGAGCTCGAGGCAATCCGCCTCGCCGCGATCCGCGCCCGCGATGAGGCCCTCGCGGCCGGGCTGCGTCAGCTTTTCACGACGATCGGCCGCGGCATGTCCCGGGCGGTGGCGATGGTCCGCGACTGGCCGGAGCGTCGCAGCACCTACGAGAATCTGCGCGCCCTGTCCGACCGTGAGCTCGCCGATATCGGCCTGACGCGCGGCGACATCGCCCGCGTCTTCGAGCCCGGCTTCACCCTGCCGCAGGCCCGTCAGGCGGCGCCGGCCAATAGCAACCGCCTTGGCGGCCAGGCCGCGATCGCGGCCTGAATTACCCACGGCGCGCCCCGGCTGCGGTCGGGACGAACGCGACGGCGGAAGCGAAGGCCGGTTCCCGGAAGGGGGCCGGCCTTCGCAGTTTCCGGACTTCGCTGGTCTCAGCGCTTGCGCAGCACCAGCGTCGCCCAGTGGTCCATCGGCAGGCGGCGTTCCAGCACCATCCCGTGCCGGCGATGCGCGGCCAGCACCATCCGCACCTGCTTGCCCAGCAGCCCCGCGAGGATCGCCGTACCGCCGGGCGCCAGGCCCGCGGCCATGGCCCGCGCCATGGAACACAAGGGCCGTGCCAGGATATTGGCGAAGACCAGGTCATAGGGGCGACCGGCCTTCACATGCCGGTCGCGCCAACCATCCGCCAGCCGCGCCCGCATCAGCCGGCCAACGCCGTTCATCGTCGCATTGTCCGCGGCGACGCGGACCGACCAGGGCTCGATATCGGTGGCCAGCACCGGGCGCTTGAGGCGCTTCGCCGCCGCCATCGCCAGGATGCCGGACCCCGTGCCGAGATCCAGCAGCCGGCGCTTCGGCCGGCGGTCCCGCACCGCGCGTTCGAAGGCGATCAGGCAGCCGCGGGTCGAATTATGCTCACCCGATCCGAAGGCGATGCCGGCATCCAGCACCAGCACCGTGCGGCCATAGATCCGGCGCGGCGGCAGATGCGTCGGCCGCACCAGCACATCGCCGCCGATCGGCATCTCCGCGAAGCTTTCCATCGTGCGGGCGAGCCAGCCATCGGCGGCGACCGGCGCGGATTGCAGGGCCGGCGCCTCGATGCCCGAGACCAGGGCGGCGAGTGCCAGGGCACCGATGAACTCATCGTTGGAGGAGCCCTGCGGCCGCACGCCTTCGACGCGCCAGGTCTCCGTGGGGTCGTCCTTGAACATGGCGACGGAGCGGCAGGCGGTGAGGAAGGCGGCCTCGAAGGCCGGGACGACCTCCTCGGCCAGGCCGTCGATCCAGACGGATTCCAGCGGATCGGCCCGGCGGTCCCGCGGACCCGAGTAAACATCCCGCACCATTAGACCTCACTGGCCTTCTGCACGAAGCGGTCGAGCACGCGCTTTTCCCCCGAGTGGTCGAACTGGATATCAAGCCGGTCGTCATCGACACCGATGACGGTGCCGTAGCCGAATTTCTGATGGAAGATGCGCTCACCCTTGGCGATGGTGCTCGACCTGGCCGGGCGTTCGCGCTGGTCCCAGGGATTGGCCTCGATGACGCGCGGGCGGCGCGCCATCAGCCCCTGCTGGCCGAGGAAGACCGAGGGTGTGTCCGCCATGCGATGCGCCCGCATGGAATGCGCGCCTTCGCGCTGCACCGCATCCGCCGGCAATTCGTCGAGGAAGCGGGACGGCAGCGAGGAGGTCCAGTTGCCGTAGATGCGGCGGTTGGCGGCGTGGCTGATCACGGCGGTCTTGCGGGCGCGGGTGATGCCGACATAGGCGAGGCGCCGTTCTTCCTCCAGCGACTTCTCCCCCCCCTCATCCATGCTGCGCTGGGAAGGGAACAGCCCTTCCTCCCAGCCCGGCAGGAAGACGGTATCGAATTCGAGGCCCTTGGCCGCGTGCAGCGTCATCAGCTGGATGCGCTCGGCTTCCGCATTCTCATCCGTCTCCATGACCAGCGCGACATGGTCGAGGAAGCCGCCGAGCGAGGGGTAGTCCGCCATCGCGCGCAGCAATTCCTTGAGGTTGTCGAGCCGTCCCGGTGCATCCGGGCTGCGATCGGCCTTCCACATATCGGTGTAGCCGCTTTCCTCCAGCACCGTGGCGGCGGCGACGACGTGGCCTTCCTTGTCATTCAGCGCGCGCCAGCGGACGAAGCCGCGCATCAGCTCGCGCAAGGCGGCGCGGGGCTTCGGCTTCAGCGCATCCGTCTCGGCGATGCGCTCCGCGGCGATGGCGAGCGGCTGGCGCTCGGCGCGGGCGGCTTCGTGGATGGCGCGCATGCCGCTGTCACCCAACCCGCGCTTCGGGGTGTTGACGATGCGCTCAAATGCCAGGTCGTCCGCGGGCTGCTGCAGCACGCGGAGATAGGCCATGGCATCGCGGATTTCCTGCCGCTCATAGAATTTCAGCCCGCCGACGACGCGATAAGGAAGGCCGAGGGTGATCAGGCGTTCCTCGAAGCTGCGGGTCTGGAAGCCGGCGCGGACCAGGATGGCGATTTCCGAGAGCGGGTGGCCGGTGCGGCGCGCCGCCTCGATCTTCTCGCCGACCATGCGGGCTTCCTCCTCGCTGTCCCAGAGCGAGCAGATGCGGACCTTCTCGCCTTCCGCATCCTTCCGCCCTGGCCGCAGCGTCTTGCCGAGGCGGCCGGAATTGCGGGCGATGAGGCCGGCGGCGGCGGCGAGGATGGGCTTGGTCGAGCGGTAATTGGCTTCCAGCCGCACGATGCGCGCGCCCGGAAAATCCTTCTCGAACCGAAGGATGTTCTCGATCTCCGCGCCGCGCCAGGAATAGATCGACTGGTCGTCATCGCCGACGCAGCAGATGTTTCGGTGGCTCGGATCCTCATGCTGGGCCAGCAGGCGCAGCCAGAGGTATTGCACCAGATTGGTGTCCTGATACTCGTCCACCAGGATGTAGCGGAAGGTCCGGTGATAGTCGGCCAGCACGTCCGGCCGCGTGCGGAGAATTTCCGTGACATGCAGCAGCAGGTCGCCGAAATCGGCGGCGTTGAGTTCGATCAGGCGACGCTGGTAGTCCGCATAGATCGCGCTGGCGCGGTTGTTGGCGTAGTCGCTGTCCTCGGCGGCGGTGATGCGGGCCGGCGTCAGGCCGCGATCCTTCCAGCGCTGGATCACCGCCATCATCCCCGGCGGGGGCCAGCGCTTGGCGTCGATATGGGCGGCCTCCATCACCTGCTTCAGCAGCCGCATCTGGTCATCGGCATCGAGGATGGTGAAGTTCGTCCGCAACCCCACGAATTCAGCGTGGCGGCGCAACATGCGGGCGCAGAGCGCGTGGAAGGTGCCGAGCCAGAGACCCTCCACCGGGCGGCCAAGGATGGCGCCGACGCGTTCGCGCATCTCCTTCGCCGCCTTGTTGGTGAAGGTGACGGACAGCACCTCCCACGGCCGGGCCTTGCCGGTCATCAACAGGTGGGCGAAGCGCGTGGTCAGCACGCGCGTCTTGCCGGTGCCGGCGCCGGCAAGGACCAGCAGCGGGCCGTCCAGCGCTTCCACAGCCTCGCGCTGTTCGGGGTTGAGGCGGGTGATGTAGTCCGGCGTTGTCATTGACATGTGCCGATACTCCCCACCGCGCAGCGGCGCTGCCCATCGGTCCAGCGCGCGCCATCCAGGGTGGCGCCGGAAAAATCGGCGCCAGTGAGCTCAGCGCCCGTGAGGTCCGCATCCGTCAGGTCGGCGCGGAACAGCCGGGCGCGGCGCAGATCGGCGCGCACCAGGATGGCGCCGCGCAGGATGGTGCGGGTGAAGTCCGCCTCCCGCAGCGTCGCCTCCGTGAGGTCCGCGCCGGTGAGGTCGGCGGAGAGGAATCGGGCATCGGTGGCATCGGCTCCGGCCATCCGCACCCGCATCAGCTTCGCCCGCTGCAACGAGGCATCGCGAAGGTGCCCGCGGGTGAGGTCGGCGCCCGTGAGGTCCCGCCCATCCAGCAGGCAGCGGCGCCAATCCACGCCGGGCCCGGCGGGGGAGGTGCAGGCCGCCTGGGCGGGCAGGGCCAGCAGCAGGGCGGCGAGGATGAGCAGGGGGAGATGACGGGGGGACACTCAGCGGATATAGAACACCCCGCGAACAACTCCAACCGCCACCCCTCGGACCGACTGGGCCTTGCGCGCGCTCCTCGCCCCCTTCGAATGGTCGGCCCGCCATGGCGGCGCATTGCTCGGCTTCGGCATCTTCGCCGGCGTGCTGTATCCCCCCTTGGCCGCCGCCACGCGGGACCTCGTCTCCCCCGGCGTATTCTGCCTGATGACGCTGGTGCTGCTGCGCGTCGATTTCTCGCGGGTCATCGAATACCTCGGACGGCCGCTGCTGGTGGGCGCGATGCTGGCCTGGCTGCTGCTGGCCTGCCCGCTGATCGTCTTCGGTATCACCCGGGCGGTCGGGCTGGATGGGCCGCTGGGGGCGGCGGTCGTCATCATGGCGACGGGGTGCGCGGCCACCTCCTCCCCCGCCTTCGCGCGGCTGGTGGGGCTGGATGGAGAGGTCGCGCTGGTCGCCTCCGTGCTGTCCACGCTGCTGATCCCCTTCACGGCGCCGCCGCTGGCGCTGGGGCTGCTGGGGATCGACCTGGCGATTTCCCTGTCCGGGCTGATGACACGCCTCGCGCTGGTGGTGGGGCTGCCGCTGGTGCTGTCGCTGGTGATCCGGCGGCTGGCCGGGAAGGCAAGGCTGGAACGCACGGGGCGGGCGGTGGATGGCGCCGTCGTGCTGCTGGTGGTCCTGTACGGCTTCGGGGTGATGGATGGGTTGCAGGCGAAGATACTGGCAGACCCGCTCTGGGTCGCGGGCGGGGTGGCGCTGGCGTTTTGCGGCAATTTCGGGCTGAACCTGCTGACCGCGATGGTGATGCAGCCGGTGGCGGGAGCGCGCATCGCGCTTTCGGCCGGGCTGCTCTCGGGCAACCGGAACATGGCGCTGTATCTCGCGGTGCTGCCAGCGGCGACGGACCCGGCGATCCTGATGTTCTTCGCCTTCTGCCAGTTTCCGCTGTTCCTCAGCCCGTTCCTGCTGCGACCGATCTATGAGGGGTTGCGGGCCAGAGGCGTGAGGTAGGGGAGAGGTAGAGGGGCGTTCCCAGGGGCCGGTCGGGTGTTCTAGGATTCGCTCCAATCGAGGAGACTCCGCACCCATGGCCTGGCCCAACCCGCAGCGCCCCGGCGAGCCCGCCGACGCCAATCGCCCCTGGCATTGGGTGTCACGGCGCGATGATGCGGGGGCAGCGCCGCTGCCCATCGGCTGGAACGGCGCGCTGGGGCAATGGATGATCTGGGATGGCAGCCAGGTTTCCGCCAGCGAGGCAGCGCAGCGCTTCGCCTATCTTGCCCCCTGCCTGACGCTGGGAGAAACGGAAGCGGCGCTGGCCGCGCGGGCCGCGGCGGCGGAACCGCGGGGCCTCGCGGCACTCGCCGCCTCCGCTGACCCGGCGCCGCCGCCGGCGATGATCTACAAGAAGGACGCGGTGCGGATGCACCTGGTGGTCTTCGCCGGCACGCTGATCACCACGCTGTTCCTGGCGGAAAAGGTGGTTCGCTGGTAGCGAACCAGTTCTGCCCAAAGTGGTTCGCTGGTAGCGAACCACCCCTGCCTGCCGCCCTGTTCGGGCGACTTCCCTACAGGACGAAGTCGCTGGCCTGAAGGACGTGCGGGCCGGAAAGCCTGATCGTCATCTCCGCGCCACCGCCATTGCCGCTATCGACCAGCACCAGCGTATCGCCACCAGATTGCTGGTAGCGAATCGAGCCGGCGCCGCCCCCGATGAAGGCCCCGGTGCCAAGGAAGGCGAAGGCCTGGTCCCCGGCGATGCCGGTATTGGCGTCGATCGCCGCGAGGTTGATGCGGTCCGCCTCGATCCAGGAGAAGTCGGCGATCGTATCGGCCTGGCCGGATGCGCTGTCGGTCAGATTGGCGAAGGAGAAGATATCCGCCCCGGCGCCGCCGGAGAGGCTATCCGCGCCGGCACCGCCGAGCAGCGAGTCATTGCCGCCGCCACCGCCGAGCGTGTCATTCCCCGCCCCGCCCTCGATCCGGTTGGCGCCGCCATCGCCGGTGAGGAGATCGGCGAAGGCGGAGCCCTGCAGGTTCTCCACCAGGATGTAGCTGTCGCCCGCCGCCCAGCCGGTATTACCCGCCGGTGCCGCGAGGGACGCGACGACACCGACCGGCGCCGAGCCATAGCTGGCAAGGTCGATCCCGGCGCCGCCATTCAGCACATCGCCATGTTCGCCGCCGCTCAGCGTGTCATTGCCATCGCCGCCGAGCAGCGTGTCGTTGCCCCAGCCGGAGGACAGGCTGTCATCGCCCTGCAGGCCGTCCAGCACATCATTCCCCGTGGTGCCGGCAAGGGAGTCATTGCCGCCAGTGCCGTGGATCGGGCCGCGTTCGGCCGGCAGCCCAGGGGCGGTGAGCGTGCCCGGGACGAAGGTGATGCCAGGGAAGGGCCCGGCCGTCGTCGTCGCGGGGTAGGAGGTGTTCAGCACAATGGCGGCATTGGTGCCGAGGTAGAGCACGGCCTGGCCGCCGATGCGTTCCACCGCCGCGACGCCGCCATAGCCGTAGATCGTCAGCGTGTCGCCCTCGGCTGGGTTGAAGTCGAGCAGCAGGTCGACGCCGTCGCCCTTCTGCCAGATGAAGCGGTCGGCGCCGCCATCGCCTGAGATGGTATCGCCGATCACCAGGCCGGTGATGCGGCCGGCGACGAGGGAGGCCCGGCCATTGTCGGTGCCACCGAGGACCGTGTCATTGCCATCATGCCCGGCCACCCGGTCATTGCCGGCATTGCCGAAGACGATGTCGTCGCCGCCATTGCCGACGACGATGTCGTTGCCGGTGCCGGCGAACAGCGTGTCGTTGCCGCCTTCGCCCTGCATGTTGTCGTCGCCGCTGCCGCCTTCGGCCCAGTCATTACCCTCGCCGGCCTCGATGGTGTCGTTGCCGGTGCCGCCGTAGATGACGTCGTTGCCGTCATTGCCGTGCAGGTTGTCGTCCCCGGCATCGCCCTGGATCTTGTCATCGCCTTCATGGCCGTCGATGACGTCGTTGCCGTCATTGCCGCGCAGGCAATCTCCGCTGCGCAGGCCGTGGATGTTGTCGTTGCCGCCAAGCCCGTCGATGTGATCGATGCCCTCGGTGCCGGGGAAGGCGTCGTTGCCATTGGTCAGCAGCGTGGCCGGACGGTCACAGGCGCCAACGACATTCGGCACGAAGCCGGCATCCACCGTCGTGACGACCTGGCCCTGGACCAGTGTGATCGGACCGGTACGGCCGCCCACGCCGGCGTCGCTGTCGGTGCTGTCGCTGCCGACATCGCGCAGCGTTGGGGTGTGGCCAGACGGGGTGACGAATTCAACACTGTAGGTGCCGGGGCGCAGCGTATCGAACAGGTAGAAGCCGGAGCCATCGGTGACCCTGGTGGCGATCACGCCGCCCGCCGCATTGAGCAGGCGGACAGTGACGCCGGCGAGGCCGGGTTCCTCGCCATCCTGCTGGCCGTCGCCGTCGCGGTCGGCCCAGACGCGGTCGCCGATCGAGGCAGCGCGCAGCAGGCCGGCATCGAGGGAGTTGTTCACCTGGCCGGAGATCAGCGTGACCTGCTGGGTCTTGCCCGTCAGCAGGTTCGCATCACTGTCCGTGCCGTCGCTGCCGGGGACATCGGGCTGGGTGAAGACGGTGCCGGCCGGTGCCACGAACTGCACGGAATAGGTGCCTGGCAGCAGGTTGGCGAAGGCGTAGGCACCCGTCGCGCCGGTCGCCGTGGTGGCGATCACGGCACCGCTGGCATCGAGCAGCCGCACGGTGACGCCACGCGCCCCGGTCTCGCCGATTTCCTGGATGCCATTGCCGTTGGCGTCGAGCCAGACGCGGTCGCCGAGGCAGGCGCGCTGGAACAGGCCGGCGTCGAGGTCGTTCCGGACATCGCCGGAATAGATCATCACCGTCGGGATCACACCGTTGCCGAGGGCGTCGCTGTCGATCAGGTCATTGCCGCCGACGTCGCGCGGTGAGAATTCGTAGCCCGAGGGAGGCTCGACCTCGACGCCATAAAGGCCGGGAGCGAGATCGATGAACTTGTAGTAGCCCCAGGCATCGGTGGTGGTGGTGGCGATGACGGCGCCGCTGCCGTCGAGCAGGTTGACGGTGAGGCTGCCGATACCCTTCTCACCGGATTCCCACAGGCCATTGCCGTTGAGATCGTGCCAGACGCGGTCGCCGAGCATCGCCGGCTTGTAGATGCCGGCATCGACATCGCGCGTCACCTGCGCGAGGGGCACGAAGATGGCGGAGGTGATGCCGGTGGAACGGCTGGGATCGCTGTCGATGGTGTCGTCCCCGCCCTGGTCACGGGTGGTCAGCTTGTAGCCGGCGGGGACGGCGAACTGGACGCGGTAGCTGCCTTCCTGGAGGTTCTCGAACAGATAGGTGCCGTCTGGCGCGGTGGTGGTGGTGCGGCCGGTCGGTGTGCCAACGGCGTTGAGCAGGGTGACGACAACGCCAGGGCGCGATGCCTCCCCCACTTCCTCCAGGCCATCGCCGTCGCGGTCGATCCAGACCCGGCCGGTCAGATCGCCGAGCTCGACGAAGCCGGCATCGACCGTCTGGTCATTCTCACCGGACACCAGGGTGATGACGCCAGTGCGACCGGATAGCTGCTGGTCCAGCCGAGTGGCGAGGGTGAGGGAAGGAAATCACTGTCCTTCGCATCGTCACCACCCCGGTTCGGCAAGGTCGGCTTGTAGATCGGATCGTTGATGATCAGGCTGTAGGTGCCGGGGCGGACGCCGGTGAACTGATAGAATCCGTCACTGTCGGTCACCGTGCTGGTCACGCCGGTGCCGCCCCAGTGCAACTGCACCGTCACGCCGCCGATGCCGAGCTCTCCGCCATCCTGGATGCCGTTGCCGTTCACATCTTCCCAGACGAAGTCGCCGATCGTGGCCGGGATATAGACGCCGGCATCGAGCGAGCGGTCATCGCCACCAGAGGCCAGCGTGACCTGCTCCGTCTTGCCGGTGATGACGTTGGCGTCGCTGTCGCTGGCGTTGTCCAGGCCGGTATTCGCCGTGGTGAAGGGGGTG
>CANJXD010000022.1 GCA_947478535.1 Acetobacteraceae bacterium | reverse complement strand
GCCGGGCGGCGGCAGCCTGGCCGTCACGGTGCGAGGTACCGCTGAAAGTGGGCTGCGATGGCGTCGTAGGCGGCGACGCGCTCCGCTGGGTCGAAGCCGGGTTCCGGCGTGGCGCCCACCGCCATCCGCGCGATCACGGCCTGGGCGACGGTGGGGGGCCAGGGCGACATGAAGTCCATATGCCCGGCGCCCCGCATCACCGCCAGCCCCGTGCAGGCGCGGCAATGGCGCAGCAGATGGTCGGTGTGGAAGGCGTTGGGGTTCATGCCGTCCCGCTCCGCGGAGACGACGCCCACGGGGATCGCGATGGCGGCGAGGCTCGTGGCTGGGAAGATGGCGGCGGCGGGCATGGCGACGGTGGCGACGACGATGCGTGGATCGCGCCCGCCATGGCTGGCCCGCAGCTCCGGCCCCAGCAGGGCATCCGGCACGTCGCGGGCGCTTTCGAAACGGGCGCGGCGGGCGGCGCGGGCTTCATCCGTTCGCGTGTCATTGTAGCAGAAGCCGCGGTCGCGATCCCCGGCCACCAGGCAATGGCGCACCAGGTCCAGCAGGCGCCATTCCGCGCCCGCCAGGGCCAGGGCCGTGACGGCGCCTGCGGAGGTGCCATGCACGCCGACGCGATCCAGGTCGAGGCGCGGCCCCCAGGCCGGATGCGCCGCCAGCGCATCGATCACCGCCGAGACTTCCCGAGGACGGCGCTGGAAGGATTCCGGACCGGCGGCGCTGCTATCTTCCGCATTGTCCCCGCTGTGCTGCGGCTGGGCGACGATGAAGCCTGCCGCGGCAAGGCGCGCCGCCAGGTCATGCTCCACCAAGGCATTCGCCGCCGTGCCGTGGGAGAGCACGACCAGGCGACGAATGCCCGGCAGCGGCGCGGCATCCGGCGCGATGGTCAGGGTGAAGGGGCCGAAGGTGCGGGGCGCGGCGCGCTGCTCCGTCGGATAGACCAGGGTGACGGGAAGCCCCCCGGCCTCGATCCGCGCGAAGCCGGTTTGGGCCACGGCGGTTTGGCCCGGGGCGGTTCCGGCCAGGCCGATCGCGGCCAACATGGCCAGGGCCATGCGGCGGGGGGCGGCGATGTCGATGAAGCGGTTCATGTCCGAAATTCTCCTGCTGCCACCTGGGCTGAGGCGGGGATACAGGCGCTCGCCGAGCGGTCGCCACGACGGTGCGACGGAATGCCGCCTGGTGTCGCGAAGCGTGCCAGGCGCGGCGGAAATGGCGTGGGGCGGCGCCTTTTCCATGTCCAGCTTTACCCGGCTAAGTGGTTAGCGTTGCTCGCAATTGCGAAGCTGCCCGCTTTCGCCCGGCGCCCTTCCGCCGCATAACGGACGGACGAAGGTTGGGGAGAACTCGGGCATCATGGACAACGCGCGCAAGAATTCCGTCGAGGCGGTCGCCGACACCCGTACTGCCCGCGTCACGGGCGCGGAGGCGCTGGCCATGCATGCCGAGGGTCGTCCCGGCAAGCTGGAGATACGCCTGACCAAGCCGCTGATCACGGCGCGGGACCTGTCGCTGGCCTATAGCCCGGGCGTGGCGGCGCCCTGCCTCGAGATCCACCGGAACCCGGCGCTCGCCTACGACTACACCTCCAAGGGCAATTTCGTCGCGGTGATCAGCAACGGCACGGCGGTGCTGGGGCTGGGCAATCTCGGCGCGCTCGCCTCGAAGCCGGTGATGGAGGGCAAGGCGGCGCTGTTCAAGCGCTTCGCCGATGTGGACAGCATGGATCTCTGCGTCAGCACGGAGGATGTGGACCAGTTCGTGAACTGCGTGCGCTACCTCGGCCCGAGCTTCGGCGGCATCAACCTCGAGGACATCAAGGCGCCGGAATGCTTCGTCATCGAGCAGCGGCTGCGCGAGATCATGGATATCCCGGTCTTCCATGACGACCAGCACGGCACCGCCATCGTCGCGGCGGCGGGGCTGATCAATGCCTGCCACCTGACGGGGCGGGAGCTGAAGGATGTGAAGCTGGTCATCAACGGCGCCGGCGCCGCGGCGGTCGCCTGCGCGGAACTCGTGAAGGCCATGGGCATCCGTCCGCAGCACGTCACGCTGGCGGACACCAAGGGCGTGATCTATCGCGGCCGGACGGAGGGCATGAACCAGTGGAAATCCGCCCATGCCGTGGAAACCACGGCACGGACGCTGGCCCAGGCGATGGAGGGGGCCGACTGCTTCATGGGGCTTTCGGTCAAGGGCGCCGTGACGCCGGACATGGTGCGCAGCATGGCGCCCAACCCCGTGATCTTCGCCATGGCGAACCCGGACCCGGAGATCACGCCGGATGAAGCCCGCGCCGTTCGGCCGGACTGCATCATCGCCACCGGGCGGTCCGACTACCCGAACCAGGTGAACAACGTCCTCGGCTTCCCCTTCATCTTCCGCGGCGCGCTCGATGTGCGGGCCAGCACGATCAATGACGCGATGAAGGTCGCCGCGGCGGAGGCGCTGGCGATGCTGGCGCGGGAGGATGTGCCGGAGGAAGTGGCCGGTGCCGGTGCCGGCCCAAGGGGTGGGGCATCGCTCCGCTTCGGGCCGGACTACATCATCCCCAACGCCTTCGACCCGCGCCTGATCAGCCGGGTGTCCCCCGCCGTCGCCAAGGCGGCGATGGAATCGGGCGTGGCGCGCAAGCCCATCACGGACCTGCATCGCTATGCGCGGGACCTGACGGGGCGGCTCGATTCCACCGCGCATGCGATGGAGGCGATCAGCGAGCGCGTCGCCGCCAATCCGCGCCGCGTCGTCTTCGCAGAGGGCGAGGAGGAGAAGGTGATCCGCGCCGCCATCGCCTTCCGCAACGCCGGCTACGGCACGCCGGTGCTGGTGGGGCGGGAGGACCGGGTGAATGCGACGGTCGCCGGCCTCGGCATTCCGCTCGGCGCCGGGATCGAGATTCAGAACGCCCGGGTTTCCGCGAAGAACCGCGTCTATGCCGAATGGCTCTATGCCAAGCGGCAGCGGGAGGGCTTCCTCCTGCGGGACTGCCAGCGCCTGGTGAACCAGGACCGCAACGTCTTCGCCGCCTGCATGGTGGCCGCCGGCGATGCCGATGCGATGGTGACGGGCGTGACGCGCAGCTATGCCGCCACGCTGGAAGGCGTGCGCACCGCGATCGACCCGGCGCCGGGGACGGTGCTGTTCGGGCTGACGCTGATGCTGGCGCGGCGGTCGGGCACCGTCTTCGTGGCGGATACGGCCATCCATGAACGCCCGGATGCGGCGACGCTGGCGGAGATTGCCATCCGCGCGGCCGGCGCGGCGCGGCGGCTCGGGCATGAACCGCGCGTCGCCTTCCTGTCCTTCTCCACCTTCGGGGACCCCAAGGGCAGCATCTCCGGCAGCGTGCGGGATGCGGTGAAGCTGCTGGACCAGCGCAAGGTCGACTTCGAATATGATGGGGAGATGGCGGCGGATGTGGCGCTCGACCCGCAGCTTCGGGCCTCGCTCTATCCCTTCTGCCGGCTGACCGGCCCGGCCAATGTGCTGGTGATGCCGGGGATGCACGCCGCCCATATCCTCACCAAGGCGGTGCCGCGCCTGACCAGCGCGCAGACCATCGGCCCGCTGCTGATGGGGCTGTCCGCGCCGGTGCAGATCGTCGGCATGGATGCGGGGGTGAACCAGATCCTCGACATCGCCTGCCTCGCGGCGCACGCCGCCATCCCGAAGTAGCGGGCTGTGGCGGGCCCGGTCTTCACCATCGGGTATGAGGAGGCGACGCCAGCCAGACTGCTGGAGTCGCTGAAGGGGGCGGGCGTCACCACGCTGGTCGATGTGCGCGCCCTGGCGAATAGCCGGCGGCCGGGCTTCGCCAAGCGGGCGCTGTCCGCCGCCCTGGCCGAAGCCGGCATCGCCTATCGCCACCTCCCCGCCCTCGGCACGCCGGCCGAGGGGCGCCTGGCGGTGCGCGAAGGCCGGCCCGAGGTGATGCAGCGCATCTTCGCCGCGAAGCTGGCGGGGGTGGAGGCGCAGGCCGCGCTGGCCGGCCTTGCGGATCAGGCGCGGCGGGAGACGATCTGCCTGCTATGCCTGGAAGCCGACCCCCGCCGTTGCCACCGGACCCTGGTGGCCGAGGCGGTCGGCCTGCCCATCGCGCATCTGCAGCCCTGAGTGCGGCTCACCGTGGGCCCATCTTACCGTGGGCGGGGCGACCCGCCCATGTAGCGGCGCTCGGGCCGGTAGGTCAGCCAGCGCCGAAGCCCGCGCAGGAAGTCGCGGATGGGCGTCGGCGCGCGGAACGCGAAAAGCGCGGAAGGATCGGCGATGGGCATGGTGGGGCTCCCCGCGAATGGTCGGGTGCGCCCTCCTGGCGGGGCGGCCGGGGGCCGCCTGCGTGTATCGTGGACGGGAAGAATGAACCGACCCTTGCCAGGACCCGGATTGCCGGGTCCCGGATTGCCAGTTCCCGGAATGGCGGGGCCCGGAATGGCGGGGCCCGGAATGGCGGGGCCTTGATGGCTCGGATCAGCGCTTGGCGCGGATGATCAGCCCGATCGAGGTCGCGGTGATGTCGCCGAAGGCCAACCGGAGATGGGGGGTATCCGGCACGGTCTGCCGGCCATCGGGCTCCGCGAAGGGCGGCAAGTCGACGAAGCGGTCCAGCACCCCGTCCCCGGTGCTGTAGTCCACCGTCATCAGCGTGTGCCCGGCATCGGCCAGGCGGTTGCCGAGTTCCTCGATATGGCGGCGCTGGAACAGCACGGTGCCGCCCTCCTCGATCGTCGGGCCGTCATTGTCCAGGTTGAATTCGGTCGTGTGCACCGCGATGCCGCCGGGCTTCAGGCATTCCATGCCGTTCACCACGAAATCCAGGCCCTGCCGGATGCTGCCGACATGCTCGAAGGAACAGACGGACCACACGAAGTCCCGGCTGCCGTCGCGCAGTTCCGCCGGGATCATGTTCATGTCGACCGGACGGAAGGCGACGCGCTGGTCGAAGGTCTCGCGATCGATGAGATGGGGCCAGAACAAATGGTCCGTCTCCCCCGCATGCTGGCCGGTATCCTGCCAGCTGCGGGACCGCAGGTCATCGGCGGCGAGGTCGGTGGCGAGGACCTCGACCCCATGGGCGGCGAAGAAGGCGGGCATCATCTCTCGCCCCACCGCGAAGCCTATGGCCCTGCGGCGCGCATTCAGCATCCCGGCTTCCCACAGCGCCTGGGCGAGGAAGCAATCCTCCCACACCTTGCGGTGATAGAGCGGCACCATGCCGAGCCGGCTGCACCAGTAGTGCGACCAGGGCTGCTCCATGTGCTGTTGCAGGCAGAGGCCGGAGCCGAGCCGCACCTGGATGGGGAAGGATTGCGGCGGGACACCGGGGCCGGCGACGCCACTGGCATAGAGCTGGCGCGCATAGGCGGAGCCCAGCACCTTCGAATTCTGGATGAGGTGGCGCAGTTCCGATGGGGGTGGCGGCAGGCGCGCCTGCTCAAACTCCTGCTTGCTGTTCCGCACCAGCCAGCGCAGCACGGCGCGAAATCTCGCGAGTTGGCCGTTTCGATCCATGCAACACCCTGTGCCCGGCTTTGCCAGTTGCCGCAACCGGCGCCGGAAGGCGGATCGGTGGCGATCCGCCAGATGGCGCCTCAGCTATCCAGGCGGATGCCGAGTTCGCGGATCAGCGGGCGCCAGACGGCGTTTTCCTGCGCCACGAAGGCGGTGAACTGGGCCGGTGTCCAGGGCTGGTATTCGATGCCGAGATCGGCCAGGCGGCGCGCGATATCGGCCGAAGTCATGGCGCGCACCATCTCCTCCGCCAGGCGGGCGATGACGGGGGCGGGGGTGCCGGTCGGCAGGCTCATCCCCTGCCAGCCATAGGCGACGGCATCATGGCCGAGTTCCCGCAGTGTCGGCACATCGGGGAACAGCGCGCTCCGCGCCTCGCTCATCACGCACAGCGCGCGAACGCGGCCATCGCGGATGAAGGGGGTGCCGGTCGCGGTATCGATCACCACGCTATCGACATTGCCCGCCAGCAGGTCCTGCATCGCCGCGGGGCCGCCGCGATAGGGGACATGTTCGGCCGCGAGCCCGCTGCGGCGCTTCACCAGTTCCATCGCCAGATGGTGGGGGGAGGCGACGGCCGGGGTGCCGTAGGTCGGCGCGCGGGTGCGGCTGGCGGCGAGCAGGCCGGCGAAATCCCGCGCCGCGTCATTCGGCCGCACCACGATGAACAAGGGAAAACGACCGATGAAGCCGACACCGGTAAAGTCCCGGTCGGGGTCATAGGGCAGGCGGGCATAGAGCGCGGGGTTGTAGGTCAGGATGCCGTTATCGACATGCATCCAGGTGTAGCCATCGGCGGGGCTGCGGGCGACGGCCTCGCTGGCCAGCACGGCGCCGCCGCCGGGCCGGTTTTCCACCACCACATTCTGACCGAGCCGCGGGCCCATCTGGGCGGCGATCAGGCGGGCGAAAGCATCCGAGGCGCCGCCGGGGGGGTAGCCGACGATCCAGCGCAGCGGCCGATCGGGCCAGCTTGCCTGGGCCTGCGCCCCCGGGGCGGCACCGAGCGCCGCCAGCGCCATGCCGGCCAGAACATCGCGACGCGCGACCATGGGGAAGCCTCCAACGGATGAGGCGCCATTTTGCGGCCTCCGGCCGTGGGCGCAACACCCCTTCTGCCCGCATTGGCGCCCCGACTGCCACGGCGCGCGGCATTCCTGCCCAGATATGCACGTCTCGCAGAGGATTTTGTGAAAACCTGTCTTGATCCTGCCATATCAAGGGTTGAGACTCCTCCTCATGCGCGCATTGGTTGGCATTTCCTGCTGTGTGAAGGCCTTTGGCATCTTCGGGACGCCGAACCACGCCTCGTCGGACAGCTATGTCCGCTGCACCCTCGGGCCGGTGGGGGGTGTGCCCGTGCTGCTGCCCGCGGCGGGGGAGGTGATGGTGGGCGAATTGCTGCCGCGCCTCGATGGGCTGATGCTCACCGGCAGCCGGTCCAATGTGCACCCCGATTTCTACCAGGGCCCGCCGCATGCGGAGGGAACGCCCGAGGATACGCAGCGGGATGGCACGACGCTGCCGCTGATCCGCGCCGCCCTCGCCGCCGGCCTGCCCCTGCTGGCGATCTGCCGTGGTTTCCAGGAACTCAACGTGGCGCTTGGCGGGTCGCTCGACCAGCGGATCCAGGATCTGCCAGGGCGGCTCGACCATTCCACGCCATCCGACCAGAAGCTGCCGAAGGTGCGGACGGGCAAGGCGCATGCGGTGCGGCTGGCGGCGGATGGGCTGCTGGCCGGCATCTGGACCGCCGCCGGACAGCGCTTCCGGGCGGAGGCGGTGCCGGTGAATTCGCTGCACAACCAGGGCATCGCCCGGCTCGCTCCCCGCCTGGTCGCGGACGCGGTGGCGCCGGATGGTACGATCGAGGCCGTGCGCGTCGCCGATGCGCCGGGCTTCGCGCTCGGCGTGCAATGGCACCCGGAATATGACTGGGAGCATGACGCGCTGAGCCGCACGATCTTCGAGGCCTTTGGCGCCGCCTGCGCGGCCTGGGCCGCCGGGGAACGCCCTGGCGCCGTCGCGGCGCATCGCGTGGCGGCCCGACGCGTCGCCGCCTGAGCGCGCCTTCAGGGGCGCGGCCCGTGGTCACGACCCCGCGACCGGGCGCGCCCGGCACCGAATCCTCGCCCTGTCATGCATTCGCCTTTTGCAAGCAGGCGCGCATTGGCGTTACGCTCCTCCTGCCGGCCTACTATCGCCGGTGGACGAAGCCCGGTTCCCCTGCCGGCTCGCCCGACCATTCCGATCGGAACAAAAAGCGTGGCGCCCGGTCACCCCCCTGACCGGGCGCTTTTTTTGGCGCAGGGCTGATGAGCATGGATGAAGACCGGCTGGCGCAGCTTCGCGCGCGCTTCAGCGCGACGGGTGGGGCGGAGACCGAAGACCCGCTGTTCCGCCGGATCATCGCCAGCCAGTTCCAGGGCGATCGCCGTGCCTGGCCCTTCGCCGGCGTTTCGACATTCTGCGGTGCCCCCTTGGTGGCGGACCCCTTCGCGGCACCCCCTGAAATTGGCCTGGTCGGCGTGCCGATGGACCTCGGCGTGACCAACCGCGCCGGCGCCCGGCTGGGCCCGCGCGCAATCCGCGGGGTGGAACGCATCGGCCCCTATGAACCGGCCCTGCACATGGCGCCGATGGTGGAAGCGCGCGTCGCCGATATCGGCGATGTGCCGATGGCGTCCCGCTTTTCCCTGGAGAGCTGCCACGCGGATATCGCGGCGTATTTCGCCCGGCTCCATGCCGCCGGCATCCGCACCGTGGCGGCGGGCGGGGACCATTCGATCAGCCTGCCGATCCTCAAGGCGCTGGGCGCCGGGCGGCCGCTGGGGATGGTGCATATCGACGCCCATGCCGATACCGGGGGCGAGTATGAGGGCACCCGCTTCCACCATGGCGGCCCCTTCCGCCAGGCGGTGCTGGAGGGTGTGCTGGACCCCGACCGGACCATCCAGATCGGCATCCGGGGTGGGGCGGGCTATCTGTGGGAATTCTCCACCGCCAGCGGGATGACGCTGATCCCGATGCATGAGGTGGCGGCGATGGGCATCCCCGCCGTGCTGGAACGGGCGCGGCGGGTGGCGACCGGGCCGGTCTATGTCTCCTTCGATGTGGACGCGGTGGACCCGGGCTTCGCCCCGGGCACCGGCACGCCGGAGGTGGGCGGGTTGACGCCGCTGCAAGTGCTGGAATTGCTGCGGGGGCTGTCGGGCCTGGATGTCGTGGGCGGGGATGTGGTGGAGGTGGCCCCGCAATATGATGCCGGGACCGCCACCGCCCAGATTGGCGCCCAGGCGATGTTCGAGATTCTGTGCCTGCTGGTCCGGGCGCCTTCCTTCCGGGGATAGGACCCGACCCCGGAAGGAGACCTGGGCGCAATCAGAGTGAAACCCGGCCTTCAACAAGCGATTCGGCCCTGTTATGTAGGGTGACCGCCTTGGGCGGACCAATCGGGGGCCTTGGTGGCCCGGGGGGGCGGCCTTGTGCCGCGCCGCTGGGCTGCCTCAGAACGTCGGGATATCGGGTGCCATGAAGTTCACGGTGGACAGGGCGGTACTGCTCAAGGCTCTCGCGCATGTGCAGAGCGTGGTTGAGCGGCGCAACACCATCCCCATCCTGGCGAATGTGCTGATGGAAGCGCGCGATGGCGGGCTGCGCCTGACCGCCACCGACATGGAAATCGCGGTGGTCGAGGAAGTGCCCGGCGTGACGGTGACACGCACCGGCCGCACCACCGCGCCGGCCTCCACCCTGTTCGAGCTCGTCCGCAAGCTGCCCGAGGCCGCGAAGATCGAGCTGGACCATCCCGGCGGGGACAGCCAGTTGACGCTGCGCGCCGGCCGCTTCGACGCCAAGCTTTCCGTCCTGCCGGTCGAGGATTTCCCCTCGATGACCGAAGGCAAGCTGCCCCACCGCTTCGCCCTGCCGGCCGGCCTTCTGCGGGAATTGATCGACCGCACGCGCTTCGCCATCTCCACCGAGGAGACGCGCTACTACCTCAACGGCATCTACCTCCACGCGACGGAAGCCGGCGGCACCAAGGTGCTGCGCGCCGTCGCCACTGATGGGCACCGTCTGGCGCGGGTGGAGGAAGCCCTGCCGGAGGGTGCCGCCGGAATGCCGGGCGTGATCGTGCCGCGCAAGACGGTGAACGAACTGCGGAAACTGGCTGAGGAAGTGCAGGACGAGATCTCCATCGCCCTGTCCGACACCAAGATCCGCTTCACCCTCGGCGCCGTGCAGCTCACCTCGAAGCTGATCGACGGCACCTTCCCGGAATATGAACGCGTGATCCCGCGCGGCAACGACAAGGTGCTGCGGGTCCAGAAGAAGGACTTCGCCGAGGCGGTGTCCCGCGTCGCCGGCATCAGCAGCGAACGGTCGCGGCCCGTGAAGCTGTCGATCGACCGCAACCACCTGCTGCTCTCCGCCGCCAGCGCCGAGTTGGGCCAGGCGCAGGAGGAGCTGGATGGCGATGTGGTGAGCTACGAATCCGGGCCGCTCGAGATCGGGTTCCAGGCGCGCTACCTGAACGACATCACGGACCAGATCGCCGATACCGTGGAGTTCCGCTTCTCGGATGGCTCCGCGCCGACGATCGTGACGGACAGCGCCAAGCCGGAAGCGCTGTATGTGCTGATGCCGATGCGGGTGTGACGGCATCCGGGGCGCCCGCCATTCGATGGCGGAAGCGCCCCGGTCATCCTCACCAGCTCATCTCGCCCTTCGCCACCTTGGCGCCGATTTCGAGGGCGATTTCCAGGCCGAGGCCGGAATAGCGCCGCTTCATCGCCTCGATCAGCGCGGTGCCGGTCGGCGCGGCGGCGAATTCCGCCTCGAACACCTCCAGGTATTCCCGCGTCGCCCGCAGGGACGACGCATCCGTAGGCGCCCCGGCAACGCCATGGCCGGCGACGACGATGCGCGGGTTGCGGGCTTCCATCGCGGCCAGGGCCCGGCGCCAGGCGGCGCGGCTTTCGGGGGTGGCGGTGTCGGCGGTCCAGGCATGCAGGCCGGCGAAGGCCATGACGCCACCGAAGACGGCGCCGAGGCCCGGCGACCAGAGATAGGCGCGGTCCGGCAGCGCGGCTTCCGGCACCACCACCTGCAGCACCTCATCCTCCAGCGTGATCGTTTCGCCTTGCAGCACGGAGGGGGCGAAGGGGCGGCCCGGGGCGTTGTCCCCCATCCGCGGGGCCCAGACCTCCAGCTTCTTCGCCATCGTCGCGTTGATGTGGGCGACGGTCGTCGCGGTGCCGAGGAAGCGCGCCTCCGGGAAGGCGTCCCGCACCACTTCGAGGCTGAAATAGTAGTCGGGGTCGCCATGGCTGACGAAGACCGTGGTGAGCCGCTTGCCGGAAGTGCGGATCGCCTCCACCGCCTGGCGGCCCTCCGCAAGGGTGAACATGCCATCCACCAGAACCGCGTCGCGCTGGCCGGTGAGCAGGACGGAGGTCTTGCCGAAGCTGGTCGGCGCGCCCTGCAACACCCGCATCGAGGGCGTCGCGGCGCGGGCGCCGAGGGGCAGCGTGGTGGCGGCGGCAAGGGTCATCAGGCTTCTCCGGGTGATGGACATCGGGCTTTCTCCGTGGTGCGGGTGGAGAATGGCGGCCCGCGCTTCGTTCATCGAGAGCGACGTTATTGACCAGCTGTCCATTGAGACTGGACAATCACCGGCATGCCAACCGCCCCTCCGCTCAACCGCCTGCTGTTCTTCACGACGACGCTGGATGCGGGGTCCTTCACCGCGGCGGCGGCGCGGCTTGGGGTGACGAAATCGCTCGTCTCCCAGCAGGTGGCGCGGCTGGAGGAGGAGTTGCGGACGACGCTCATCACCCGCACCTCCCGCCGGTTGGCGCCGACGGAGGCGGGGCTGGCGCTGCATGCGCGCTGTGCGCCGGCCTTGGCGGAAGCTGCGGCGGCGATGGGGGAGGTGGCGGATGGCGCGGGGCCGGGCGGCGTGCTGCGGATTGTCGCGCCGCTGGACTATGGCAGTGCCGTGGTGGCGCCGGCGGTGGCGCGCTTCGTCGCGCAGTATCCGGCCTGCGCCATTGATCTCCGGCTGGCCGATACGGCGCATGACCTGATGGCGGAGCGGCTGGACCTCGCGATCCGCACTGGATGGCTGCGCGGTGCGCCCGGCAGCTTCACCACCAAGCGGCTTGGCGGCTTTCGGCAGGTTCTGGTTTGCGCCGCCGGTCGTGCCGGGGAAGCGGCGCAGCTGGTGGGGCCGAAGGGGCTGGCCATGCTGCCCTGGATTGCCCATGCCCGGCTGAAGGAGCCCTGCCACTGGCGCTTCCGCCAGGGGCGGATGGTGGCGGAGGTAACGATGAAGGCCGTGGTGACCGTCGATACGACGCCGGCGCTGCGGGCGCTGGTTCTGGCCGGCGCGGGCTATGCCGTGCTGCCGGACTACACGGTGGCGGAGGACCTGGCGGCGGGGCGGCTGCTGGTGCCGTTGCCGGGTTGGGGCCTGCCGGAGGGCGGCGTGCATGCGCTGCTGCCCCCGGCCAGGTTCCGCCCGGCCCGGGTGCGGCTGTTTCTCGGCCTGCTGGCGGGGTAGCGGCGGGAGGCTTGCGTCGTGGTCGGTTTGCGCCACATCACCCCCGCATGACCCCTCCCCCCACACCTCCTGCCGGAGCCGCGCCGCAGATCCTGCCGGAATGGCTGATTGGCGAGCTTCGTTCCGACCATGCGGGGGAGACCGGGGCGGTGATGATCTATCGCGGCATCCTCGCCTTCAGCCGGGACCCCGCCGTGCGGGACTTCGCGACCCGGCATGGGCAGACGGAGCAGGGCCATCTGGACCTGTTGGAGGGGCTGTTGCCGGGCCCGCTGCAAAGCTGGCTGTTGCCGATCTGGCGCGTCGCCGGCTTCCTCACGGGCGCGCTTCCCGCGCTGGTCGGCAGCCGCGCGGTCTACGCCACGATCGATGCCGTGGAGACCTTCGTCGATCACCACTACCAGCAGCAGATCGATCGGCTTGATGCCGAGGCCATCCTGCCCGAAATCCGCGCCTTGCTGGCCCAGTGCCAGGAGGAGGAGGTGCATCATCGCGATGAGGCGCGGGACGCCGCCACGGCCCCGCTGGGCGCCCTCCTCCGCGCCTGGGCCTGGCTGGTGGGCCATGGCTCCGCCGCGGCCGTGCACGCCGCCCGCCGCTTCTAACGATGGTCCAGGGCCGTCTCGGCCCTGGCGGATGGGGTGTGGGGAAGGCAGCGCCTTCCCCACCATAGAGTCAGTCGAGCCGCAGGTTCAGGTTGCGGATCACCGTGCCCCAGCGTTCCCGGTCCGCCGCCATGAAAGTCGCGGTTTCCGCTGGCGGCACCGAGACGGGCAGGATGCCCTGGGTGCGGAACACCTCGATCGCAGCGGGGGATCGCAGCGCCTCCGCCGAGACGGCGGCGATGCGCGCCACCACATCGGCCGGCACGCGGGCCGGGCCGAGCAGGGCGAACCAGTTGCCGGCATCGACGGGCATGCCCTGCTCGCGCAGCGTCGGCACCGCCGGCAGCAGCGGAATGCGGCTGGAGGAGCCGATGCCGAGGATGCGCACGCGGCCATCCTTGGCGAGCGATTCGGCCGGGCCGGGATTCATGAACATCGCATCGACCTGGCCCGCCACCAGCGCCGTATAGGCCGGCGCCGCTCCGGTGAAGGGAACGTGCAGCATATCGAGCCCGGCGTGCTGGATCACGCCCGCGGCGGCGAGGTGCGAGGTGGAGCCGATGCCCCAGGACGCATAGGTCAGCGCGCCGGGCCGGGCGCGCGCCATGGCGACCCAGGCATCCAGCGTTTCCGCACCGAGGCTCGTGCGCACGACCAATGCGAAGGGCCCATCGGCGAACATCGTGATGGGGGTGAAGTCCGCGGGGTTGTAGGCGAGACGCGAATAGACCACGGGATTGACCGAATGCGTCTCCGCGCTGCCGACAAACACCGTATGGCCATCGGGCCGGGCGGTGGAGGCGAATTGCGCGCCGACGGCGCCATTGGCGCCCGGCCGGTTATCCACCACCACGGCCTGGCCGAAGATGGGCCCCATCGCCGTGGCCAGGGCTCGGGAGACGATATCGGTCGCGCCGCCGGCATTCCAGGGAACGACAATGCGGACGGTCTGGTCCGGAAAGGCCAGCGCCGGCGTGGCGAGGGTGAGCATGGCGCCGGCGCCGAGCAGCGTGCGCCGCGTGACCGTCGATCTCATCGGTGGTTCTCCATGTGAAGGCGCGGTCGCTGTCGCAGCGCGGGCCGGCGTTGATGGCGAGCATGGCATACCAGCCGGTTTCACTTGTCAAATACCCGCGCCGAGGCAGGGCGGCTTGGGTTTTTTCCTCGGGGTGGTAGCCTTCCCGCCGTCTCCGGAGGACGCCATGCCCGCACCCGCCCGACGCCTGCCCGCGCCCCGCGCCATGATCGTGGCGCCGCAGCCGGAAGCGGCCGAAGCCGGCGCCGCCGTGCTGGTCGCGGGCGGCAATGCCATCGATGCGCTGCTTGCCTGCGCGCTGACGCAGGGGGTGGTGGACCCCATGATGTCCGGCATCGGTGGGCTCGGCGTGCTGCAATTGCATGACCCGAGGACAGGAAAGACGCTGGTGCTGGATGGGCTGTCCACCTGCCCCGGCGCCTGCACGGCGGATATGTGGGCGGCGAATTTCCAGCGCGAATGCGCCGATGGCTATGGCTTCATCCTGGCCGACCGCGCGAATGAGATGGGCCACCGCGCCGTCACCACGCCGGGCATCCTTCGGCTGTTCGCCGCGGCGCATGCCCGCTTCGGCAAGCTGGCCTGGAAGGACCTGTTCGCCCCGGCCATCGGCTTTGCCGAGGAAGGCTGGATCATCCGCCCGCACGTCCACACCATGTTCACGGCGAACGAGGCTGCCTATGGCCGGCTGGACTACGTGAACAAGCTGGCCTTCACGGCGGAGGGCGCGGCGCTGTATTGCCGTGCGGACGGCACCCCGAAGCGGCCCGGGGATGCCGTGCGCAACCCGGCCCTGGCCCGCACGCTGGCCGGCATCGCCCGCGATGGGGTGGAAAGCTTCTACACCGGGGACCTCGCCCGGGTGATGCTGGATGACATGGCGGCCCATGGCGGGCTGCTGTCGGCGGCCGACCTCGCGGGCTTCACGGTGACGGAAGCGGCGCCGCTGGTGGTGCGCTATCGCGGCTATGATATCTCCCTGCCCCCACCGCCGGCCGGCGGCATCGTGGTGGCGGAGATGCTGCGCATCCTGGAACGCTTCGACCTGGTGGCGATGGGCCACAACAGCGCGGCCTATATCCGCACCCTGGCGGCGGCGATGCGGATCGCGCTGAAGGATCGCGAAGACCATATCGGTGACCCCGCCACGCAACCGCCGCCGATCGACTGGCTGCTGGGCGAAGCCCGTGCCGCGGCGGCGGAGGCGCATATCCGTGCCGGCGGGTCGGGGCCGCTGGTGGATGTGACGGGCACGGCGAAGGACACCACCACCATCTCCTGCGTCGATGCGGAAGGGATGGTGGCGTCGCTGACGCATACGCTGGGCGTGCCGTCCGGTGTCATCCCGCCGGGCACCGGTTTCATGCTGAACGGGGCGATGAACTGGTATGACCCGCGCCCCGGCCGGGCCGGGTCCATCGCGCCGGGCAAGAAGCGCTTTTCCTCCATGACACCGACGCTTGTCTTCAAGGACAGCAGGCCGGTGCTGACGCTGGGCGCGCCGGGGGGCGCCTGGATCGGTATCGCCATCCTGCAGGTGCTGGTGAACATGCTGGATTTCGGGATGGGCATGCAGGAAGCCGTGCAGGCGCCGCGCTTCGCCGCCACCGGCCCGGCCATCGACCTCTCGAACCGCATCCCTCGCGCGGTGGAGCGGGACCTGGTGGCGGCGGGGCAGGTGGTGCGGCGCAACTACGGCTCCTACCCCTTCGCGGCGCCGCATGGGATTTCGCTGTGGGATGGGCGGCTGGAAGGCGGCGCCGATCCGCAGCGGGACGGGCTGGCGATCGGCGTCGCCTGATCCACCAGGCAGGCGCCTCGTGAAACAAGGCGACATGCTCCGCCATGCAAACCATGCTTGGGTGGCGCCGTGCCAAAGGGACTTCCGGCCTTGCACACGCAGGACCCCTGAAGGAACCGCGTAGTCCACGTAGACCCATGGAGGACGTTCCCCGGGCCATGCGAGGCTCCGGTGAGCAGGCTTCCGTCTCGAAAGCCAGCGCCTGATGACAGACATCGTCTTCCAGACCCGAGACATCAATGCCCTCGCACTGGATGCGCCGGGCGCGGACACGATCGTCTGGGATGATCTCGTCGCCCGCATCGACTGGGAGACGACGCTCACCGAAGACAGCTTCGGCATTGACATCCCTGTCATCAGCGCCACCGCGACGGCCTATGTGCACGCGCATGTCGGGATCGAGGTGACGCTGACCTACGACGCCGGCAGCTTCGGCATCGACTACGTCCTGACCGACCATGCCGACGGCTTCGCGGAATGGAAGAACGAACGGGCCACGCCCTATACTCCACCGTCGGACGACCCCGATCCGACGCCGCTCGCGCAGTACCAGAACGAGAACCCGATCCTCGCGCCCACGCTCCAATTCGTCTCCGGCGCCATGCCCTTCACGGCCCCTACGGGCCCTTCGAGCCTCAAGGCTGATTTCGTCTACGGCATGCAGGCGGGGATCAGGGACATCAACCTGTCCGCGGACCTGTGGATCAAGACGGTCGATATCATCTCGGACCTCGATATTCCGCTGGTCGATATCCCGGACGGGCGGGAGAACATCTTCGACATCAGCACCGGCGAGCCGATCGCGCTCGACCTCGGTACCTTCCCGCTGACCATCGAGACGCTGAAGGTGCCCGACGTCGTCAGCGACTACGGTGCTGTCACCTACGGCGAGGGTCCTTTGCCCTCGTTGAGCCGGACGGGCGATGGCGACCCCTTCTTCCACGCATCCTTCTCCATGGCGGAGTTCCTGGCCAACCTATTCCCGGCCTTCAAGGTACTGACCGGCACCTACGAGATCGCGGGGCCGGAGACCTACGTCTATTGGACGCTGCTCGACGTGCAGGCGAACGTCATGGTCAACCTGGTGCAGGAGGTGACCTTCGCCGCGCAAGGCGTGCGCGAACAGGTGGACACCAGCTTCGGCCAGCACATGGAAGGCGTGATGGGTGACAGCTTCACCATCGACACGCCGCAGGGCCAGGGCCGAGTCGATGTCGAGGTGCTCTACACACCCTACGGCGAGTATCGTTCCCGCATCGGTGTCGTCGTTTCCGCCAACCTCGAAGTCTCCGCCTTCGAGATCGGCATCCACAACACCCGCTTCAAGGATTTCGACGTCAGCGTCGGCCCCCTCGTGCACTTCTTCGTACCGGATGAGAATGGCTGGGCTGCCGATCCGATCTGGCTTTATGAGAACCGTCGCGGAGTGGTCCTGGACGGCGCCGACTCGACGGATGGCGTGATCGGCAGCAAGGCGACCTATACCGCCTGGTACCAGAACGATGTCGTCGGCACCGATGGCAACGACACGCTGCAACTGAACGACGAGCAGACGCTGTTCCATGCCCTGGCAGGCGATGACCTGATCGCCGGCTCCTACCTCTACAACAACATCTCCGGCGATGACGGCGCCGATACGCTGCACGGCATGGGCAGCGGCGACCTGATTGGTGGCGGCAAGGGCAACGACCTGATCTTCGGCGATGCGGGAAACGGCCTGCCGAAGGCCTTCACCACGGGCTTCAACAAGCTCCCGGTCAACCAGGGCGATGACATCCTGGCCGGTGGCGCAGGCAATGACAGCCTATACGGCCAGGGTGGCAACGACCTGCTCGGTGGCGGCGACCTCTCGACCGGGGCCAGTGGCAGCGATCTGCTGGATGGCGGGACTGGCAACGACACCCTGTTCTCCACCACCGCCGATGGGGGTGCTGATACGCTGGATGGCGGCATCGGCTTCGACCGGGCGGTGGTCAGCCGCCGCGGCATGGTGGCCGGTGTCGAAATCCAGGCCAATCTGGCAGCGATATTGCCGGATGGCACGGTGCTCTCGAATATCGAGGAACTGCACTACGCCGCCGGCTTCGGCGCCGACACGCTGCGCGGGTGGACCGGCGCCGACAGCCTCGATGGTGGTGCCGGCGACGACTTCATCCTGGGCGGCGGTGGGCGCAACACGCTGATCGGCGGCGCGGGAGACGACCGGATCGGCATCGCGGACGAGGCCGGTACCGGCAAGGGCGACACCGCCGATGGTGGCGCTGGCTTCGATACGCTGTTCTACAGCGGGCCCGGCGGCAAGATTGGCATCGTTCTCGCCGTGTCGGCATCGATGAGCTTCGCCACAGGCACCACGGCCAGCAATTTCGAGCAGATCGAATTCTCCTCCGGCGCGGGCAGCAGCGGTGCCGATGCGATCGCGGGCGGGGCGGGCGATGACACCATCGCCACCTGGGGCGGGAACGACGTCATCGCCGGTGGTGGCGGCTTCAACGTGCTAGACGGCGGCGACGGCGACGACCTTCTGATCTCGACCGGCATCGACGTCATCGCCGGTGGGGCCGGCGATGATGAACTCCTCATCGTCGCGCCGAATGTCGGCTTCTTCGGCAGCAGCGCGTCCTGGCAGTTCACCTTCAAGGCGAATGCGACGCAGACACTGTCGAACGGCACGCTGGTGATCGGCGTGGAGCACATCGACTGGACCGGCGCCGGGGCCGCCGACATGGTCACCGGCGGCGACAACACGGATTCGCTGATGGGCGCTGGTGGCGCCGACACGTTGGATGGTGGCGGCGGCAACGATATCGTAGATGGCGGCAGCGGCGACGACGTTGTCGTCAGCATGCGAGGGGACGGCGCCGACACGCTGGCCGGCGGTTCCGGTGATGACCGTCTTGTGCTCGACCTCGGCGATGCAACCGGCGCGGTCTATGTCGCGAACTGGTACGGCGCCGACGCCGGCAGCTACGTCACAGGTTTGCTGGGTGTCACCCAGTTCAGCGGATTCGAGCGCCTGACCTTCCGTGGCGGTGCCGGCAACGATGTGGTGCAGGGCGGCGATGCCGCGACCTCTGCGCTGGCGCCGCGCGGCTCCCCGGCGCTGTTCGGGGACCGGCTCTATGGCGGCGGCGGGCGGGATTTCCTCGATGGCGGCGACGGCAGAGACGCGCTGTATGGCGAGGACGGCGACGACCAGCTGGTGTGGTCATCGGGCGGCGACCTGATCGACGGCGGTGCGGGCGAGGACCTGCTCTGGCTGGATGCCGGCCTCGGTGCGCCGGACCGCATCGTCATCGCGCCGCTCGACGCCGATGATGGTGATTCCGCGACCAATGAAAACGAGACTTTCCTCGCTGACGGCTCACGCATCGCGAATGTCGAGCACCTCCGCTACATCGGCACGGGTGCCGGAAGCGGCGTCGATGTTCACGCTGGCATCTTCGGTGACACGCTGCTGGGCAGCCGCCACGCGGACACGCTGGATGGCGGCCGCGGCGCTGATTCGCTCTCGGGCGATCGCGGCGCCGATACGCTGCTGGGCGACCAGGGAGGCGACTCGCTGCGCGGTGGCGCCGGGGCCGATCTGCTCGATGGCGGGGCCGGCAATGACTGGCTGGTGGCGGATCGCGATGGTGCCGGCGGTGTTGACACCCTGCCCGGAGGCGTCGGTGCCGGTGGCGGTGGAATCATCGTCGATACCGGCGGTGGCGGGCCGGTCCGCGGTGCGCTGGACACCCTTCTCGGTGGCGAAGGGGCGGATACCCTGGTCGCCGAGACCGCTGCGGAACTTGATGGCGGTGCCGGGATTGACCGGTTGGTGATGGATCGCGCGGGGTCGGAAATCGGCTTCACCGTGGACATCGCGCATCCTGGCCTGACCACCTTCCTGCCCGGTGGTGGCAGCATTACTGGCATCGAGCTGCTGACCTTCATGGGGGGCCGCGGGGGCGACCGCATCGCCGTGGCCGGCGCAGGGCCCCATGACCTGAACGGCGGCAGCTTCGATGGCCTGTCCGATCAACTCGAACTCGACCTGACAGCGGAAGCCGGCGGCATCGTCATCAGCGTGAACCGTGCTGGCGTGATCGGCTTCGGCGCAGGGCGCGCCAGCAATTTCGAGTCGGCGACTGTCCAGTTCAGCGCTGGTGCCGACAGGCTGACCGCCGGCACGGGCGCTTTCACCGCCTGGATCGCCGATGGTGGTGATGGCGCCGATACGCTGTCCGGCGCCGCTCTCGACGACAATCTCTCAGGCGGCATTGGCAATGACCGCGTCGATGGCAATGATGGCGCCGACACGCTCGACGGCTTCATCGGCCTCGACATGCTGCGCGGCGGCGCGGGCGACGACCTGATCCATGGCGAGGGCCTTCAGGCCGGCGAGCTCTACGATGCGGGCGCCGGCATCGATACCTTCACCATGCAGGGTGATGCAGTCGGCACGCGGATCGACCTCACCAGCGCCACCGCCACGCGGGCCGGCCAGACGGCGACGGTGCGCTTCTTCGAGATCATCGAGGCGGGCATCGGCGCCGACACGCTCTATGGCAGCGGGGCGGCGGAGACGCTGCGCGGCGGCGAAGGCAACGACCTGCTCGAAGGGCGCGGCGGCGCGGACCGCCTGGCAGGTGGTGAGGGTGACGACACCTACATCATCAAGACGGCCGGCGCGGTCATCGTGGAAGGCATCAACCGCGGCGATGATCTGGTCCGTGCCAGCATCGACTTCGTGCTGGACGCGCAGTTGGAACGGCTGGTCCTGCAGGGCACCGCGGTGACCGGCGCTGGCAACGCCCTCGGCAACGACATCACCGGCAACGAACTGGCCAACCTGCTGCAGGGCCGCGACGGCGACGACCGGTTGAACGGTCGCGACGGTACCGACGTGCTGGAAGGTGGTCTTGGCAACGATATGCTGTTGGGCGGCTCGGGCGCGGATACGCTGGTAGGCGGAGAGGGCGCCGATACGCTGCGCGGGGAACAGGGCGCGGATGTCTTCGTGGTCGGGGCCCTGGGCGGCGTCGATCGGATAGCCGCTTTCGCGTTCGAGGATACCATCCTGCTCGATATCGCAAGTCTGGACCCGGTCGGCGCCGAGGGCCTGGTCGCCGGCGTCCTGCTCGCATCGAATTTCGGGTATGGCGGCGGCGGGGCCTGGGTCGTGGCGCAGGTTGGCCGCGCGCTGATCTTCGACGCCGATGCGGTGCAGAACAGCGGCGATGAGATCACACTCGCCGAAATCTACGGCAAGGCGCCGCTGCTCGGTGACATCGTGCTCGGCTGAGTGGGGCAGAACGGCGCGGCGATGGTGCGCGAACACCATCGCCTCATAACGGCGGCAAGCGCTTCGCCAGTTCCGGCTTGACGGTCTTGCCGCTGCTGTTGCGCGGCAGATCGGCGATCAGCATGATCGCCTTCGGCACCTTGTAGGGCGCGAGCCGCGCGCGGCAGAGCGCGAGAAGGGAGGCCTCGTCCGGGTTCTCCCCCGGGCGCGGCACGACGAAGGCGGCCACCTCCTCCCCCATCCCCGCGGAGGGCCAGCCGACAACGGCGGCTTCGGCGATGCGGGGGTCGGACAGCAGCACGGATTCGATCTCCGGCGGATAGATGTTCACCCCGCCGCGGATGATCATGTCCTTCTTCCGGCCCTTCAGCGTGACGTAGCCGGAGGCGTCGATGGAGGCGAGGTCACCGGGCAGGAACCAGCCCTGGTGGAACACCTCCGCATCCGCTTCCGGGTCCTCGAAGAATCCGGTGGCGACGCCGGGGCCGCGATAGCCGATGCGGCCGACCTCACCGGGTGGCAGACGGTTGAGGTCATCGTCGAAGATCGCGATTTCCACGCCGAAGACGGCGCGGCCGACGCTGGCTTCGTGGCTGTCGATATCCTCCGGCCGCAGCAGGGAAATGCCGCCGCCTTCGGTGCTGGCGTAGTATTCATGGAAACCGGCGCAGAGCCGGTCGCGGATCGCCTTGCGTTCCCAGGGGTGCAGCGGCGCGCCGGAGGACAGCAGCAGGCGCATGCGGCGCACCGGCGCGGCGAGGTCATCGGGCAGGTCGAGCAGCCGGCGCAGCAGCGTCGGCACGAGGAAGGCGGAACTCGCGTTCCGCTTCGCGATTTCGGCCGCGAGCGCCTCGGGCTTGTAGGGCGGCGGGAACAGCACCGCCGTGCCACCGCTGAACGTCAGGGACATGGAAAAGGTGCGGCCACCCCCAAAGTACATCGGCGTCGCGGAGACATAGACCTCCCGGCTGTTGAGGCCGAGGTCGATCCAATGGGTCCAGAAGCGGCGCAGGAATTGTTCATGCGTGACGACCGGGCCTTTCGGGCGGCCCGTGGTGCCGGAAGACAGCGACATCAGCAGCGGCATCGCGCCGCATTCCCGCCCGCTGGGGAAGGCAAGGTCGGCGGGCGCTGCTTCCACCGCCGCGCTGAACTCGGCACCGACCGCAATGCAGCGCAGGCCTGCCAATGGTGCCGCTTCGGGCTCCGCGAGCACGACCGCCGCGTGGAAGCGCGTGGCGACGGCGTGTTGTTCCGCCGAGGTCCAGCGCCAATCCATCGGCAGCGCGATCGCGCCCATCCGCGCGGCAGCCCACAGCGCCAGCAGATGCTCGATGCTGTCGCGCAGCGCGATGCCCACCACATCACCCTGGCGGAGGCCGAGCGCCGTGAGATGTGCGGCCCAGCGCCGCACCAGGCCATCAAGGTCCCGGTACAGCACCACGCGATCCCCGGCGATGACAGCCGCCTGCCCCGGCCGCGCCGTGACGTGATGCGCCAGCGCGTCCGCGAGGTTCATCATGGCGCGAGGCCGTAGATGCGCAACGCGTTGTCGCGCAGGAACTTCTTGAGCGGCCCGGGGCGGAGGCCAAGTGCATCGACCTCGGCGCGGGTCCGCTCGAATTGCAGCACCGGGAAATCGGTGCCGAACATCGCCTTGTCCTGGCCGTAGCTGTCGATGTAGCGGACGAAACTCTCAGGCCAGTATTTCGGGCTGTGGGCATCCGCCGCGATGAAGACATTCTTGTGCTTCCACGCCATGGCGATCATTTCATCCGTCCAGGGGATGCCGACATGGATACCGATGAGCTTCAGCTCCGGGAAATCGCAGGCCACGGCATCGAGGCAGATCGGGCGTCCGACGGAACGTCGGGGATAGCTTGCATCATAGATCAAGGACTGCCCGACCTGGAGCTGCACGGGGATCTTCAGCTCCACGCATTTCGCGTAGAAGGGGTACCACTTGGCGTGGTCTGGCGGCAGTTCGAACCAATGCGGGTAGAAATGCGCGCCGATGAAGCCATC